>JAKONB010000089.1 GCA_022702195.1 Beijerinckiaceae bacterium
ACGAGCGCCGCCTGCGCCACGCCGCCTGCCTCCTCTCCGACATCGGATGGCGGGCGCTGGCCCGCCTGCACCAGGCCGCGCGCGGCTACCCGCTCCACGTGATGCACGGCTACAGCGTCGAGCCCACCGACGAATTGAGCTTCCTCGAGATGGTGGAGACCACCGACGCGGCCCTGCTGCCGGAGGTGGAGAGCGTGTCCGAGGCGCGCCGCCCGCTGCTCGCCTACGGCGCCGTGGTGCTGGAGGAGATCCTGCGGGTCGGGCGTCCGCGCGAACTCGCCATCTCGGCCAGCGGCGTGCGCGAGGGCCTGCTCTACGAGCAGCTCGACCGCGACGCCCGCCTCGCCGACCCGCTGCTGGCGGCGGCCGGCGAACTCAACGCCCTGCGGGCCCGCTCGCCGGGCCATGCCGTCGACCTCATCGCCTGGACCGACCGCTTCCTCGCCACCCTCGACGCCCCCGAGACCACCGACGAGCGTCGCCTGCGCCACGCCGCCTGCCTCCTGTCCGATATCGGCTGGCGGGCGCATCCCGATTACCGCGGCGAGCAGAGCGTCAACATCGTCACCCACGGCGCCTTCGTGGGCATCGATCATCCGGGCCGGGCCTACCTCGCCCTGGCGATCTATTTCCGGCACCAGGGGGTCGGCCTCGAGAAGGCGAGCCCGACCCTGCGCGCCCTGGCGGGTCCCCGCCTGTTCGAGCGCGCCCGCCTGCTCGGCGGCCTCCTGCGCCTCGCCTTCCCGCTCTCGGCGGGCATGGAGGGAGCGCTCGGCCGCCTGCCCGTGGCGGTGCAGGACGGGCGGGTGACCCTCACGATCCCCCCCGAGGCCGACGCCCTGCCGGGCGACCGCATCCTCAACCGGCTGCGGGGGCTCGCCCGCCTCATCGGCCTGGACGGGCGCATCGTGGTGGGGTGATCCGGCCTCCGGCCGGTGCCAGCGCCGCGTCCTGGACATCGGATCCAGGATGCCGCGCTCGGGTCTTGTTTCAGGATCGTCCCGAAAGCCGGCAACCACCTTTCGGGACGATGCGCTAAGCCATTGATTTTGCATCACCTTTTTCCGAAAGCCGGAGACCACCTTTCGGGACGATGCGCTAGAACCGCCCGGCCAGGGTCAGCCGCACGGCCGTGGGCTCCACCGGATGGAAGTGGCGGTCGGCGACGCCGTCGCCCGCCTCGCCGGGCAGGCGCGACGTGTAGAAATAGGTGATCTGGTCGGCCTTGGCATGGGTGAGGTTGAGCACGTCGAGGGACAGGCTGATCCCGTTGGCGAAGGTGTAGCCCACCCGGCCGTTGACCAGGGCGGTGGGCTTGGAGCGCACCGCATTGTCCTCGATGAGCGGGCGCGGCCCGAAATAGCGCAGGCGCAGGGAGCCGAACCAGCCCGCCCCCTCCCCGACGGTGAGCCCCGCCGACGCGATGGTGGTGGGCGCCTCCGGCACCCGGTTGCCGGCCGGGTCGCGGTCGGAGAACCGGGCATTGGTGATCGTGAGGTCACCCTCCAGGGAAAGCCAGGGGGTGACCGCGTAGCGGTTGGTCCATTCCACGCCGAAGCGGCGGGTGGGCCGGCTCGGCTCGGTGGTGCCGGTATCGCCCTGGAACAGGTTCTCGGAGGCGAAATCGAGCTGGAACAGCGTCACCGCCGTCTCCAGCCCGGCGAGGCTGCGGTTGCGCAGGCCGATCTCGGAGCCGGTGGAGGGCACCAGGAAGGGCGAGCGGGAGAGGGTGAACAGGGGACTCGCCGGATCCACCGTGGCGGTGACCCCGCGCGCGTCGTTGGAGTGGAAGCCGCCGCCGTAATTCACGAACAGCTCCGTGTCGAACCAGGGACCCAGCACGAGGCCGAGCTTCGGATTGACGAGGCCGTCCCGCGCCCGGCCCGAATTGGCCGGCGTGTCGGAGACGACATCCGCCGCATACCCGTCCGCCCGGAAGCCGACGCTGGTGCGCAGCCAGTCGGTCCAGCGCAGGCGGTTCTCGTAGTAGAACGCCGCGCTCGCCTCCGTGACCCGGTCGTCGAGGATGCCCGAGCGGAACCGGCGGTCGGTCGTGTTGGACAGCCCCACCCGGATCGCGTCGGTGCGGGTCTGGAGGCCGATCTCGTTCTCCATCGCCATCCCGAACAGGCTGCCCTGAAAGGTGTGGCTGACCTCGCCGCCGCCCAGAACCCGGCTGTCGCGCTGGCGGAACTGGTCGCCACTGACCGGATCGTTGAGGAAATAGGTGAAGTCGTTGAACAGGTTCATCCGGTAGCGGATGAGGTAGGCATTGGCCCGGGTGATCCCGGCCTCGCTCGTCTGGCTCCAGCGCCCCGAGAGCGAGAACCGGCCGGTATCGCCGCCGTCGGTGGGATTGAGCGTGCCGAAGCGGCCGATCAGCCCCGCGGAGACGGCGCGTTCCGGGATCTGGTTGGTGGCGTTCCACCTGGCCCAATAGGCCATGCCGGTGAGCGCGAAACCGTCGAGGGCCGTGCCCTGGCTGTAGCGCACCACGCCGTTGAGCTTGGCCAGGCGGTCGGCCACGTCCCACGGCCCGTCATAGGTCTGGGCCTCGCCGGCGACGAGCAGGTTGCCTGCCCCGAGGGGCGCGGAGGCGATGCTGAGCGCGCGCTTGTAGCCGAAGCTGCCGAAGGAGGTCAGGGCGAGGTTGCGGTCGACCTTGTCGAGGTAATCGATCCGCACCGAGCCGGCGGAGGCGAAGTCGCCGTCGCGCACGAAATACGGCCCCTTGTGGAATTCCACGGCGCCGACGAGTTCGGGGATGAGGAAGTTGAGGTCGGCATAGCCCTGCGCATGGGCATGGGTGCGCATGTTCACCGGCATCCCGTCCACGTGAAGCGCGATGTCGCTGCCATGGTCGAGGTTGAACCCGCGCAGGAAGAACTGGTTGGCTTTCCCCTCCCCGGAATGCTGGGTGACGATGAGGCCGGGCACCGATTCGAGCACCTCGCCGGGGCGGGTGATCGGCCGGCTGTTGAGCTGGGCGCCCGAGATCACCCCGGCGCTGGCCGCCTCCACCGGCCTCAGGGCTCCGCCGATCCCGGTGACGCCCCCGACGAAACCGGTACTGGCCGCCGGGCCGGGGCCGGGCGCCTCGGCGCTCACCGAGAGTTCGTCGAGCCGGGCCTCGCCTTCGGCCGGTTGCGCCTGGGCGCCCCCGGCCCCGAGCCCGGCGGCGAGGAGGAGGAAGCCGCGCCGCAAGGGCGTCCTCCGGTTGACCGGGAAGGACGGCGGGAATCGCGTCGGGAAGGCGGACATGAGGCGGGGCTCGGGCAACGTCTGTGGCACGTCACCGCGAACGAGGCCGGTCCATGCGCAGGCGCATGCCCCGACACCCACCAGGACACCCCGCCCGATGCGTTTCGCGTGTGACCACGGCCGACGGCAGGTCTCCTGGCTCGCGGGTCAGCGCCCTCTCATCGTCTTCCCAGAGGCCCGAAGGCTTCCAGTGACGTGCTGATGGAGGACTCGCCGCTCACAGTTGCGGGGGCAGCCGCGGTCTCGGAGCAGGCTCCTCACCGCGTTCCCTTTTGATCCTCGGCAAAGAGGAACCGTCCCCGCCAGGAGACCCGATGCCGCCGCGCCGGTCAATCGGTCCGGAGCCGGTTTGCGCCCCCCTGTGCCCCGGCGGCGACAGGCTCCCCGCGGTCTCCGCTCCCATCGGGGCGAGGGAGCCCGTCGCGCCTCCGACCGCCGGGGCGATCCGCCGGATCGGGGCCTTGAGCATCGTCCCGGAAATCGGATCCGGGACGATGCTCTCGGTTGTTGATTCTGCATCGTCCCGAAAGCCGGAAACCACCTTCCGGGGACGATGCTCTATTCCGCCGCGAACAGGCCCGGCATGTCGGCGGCCGGCGGGGCCGCCTTGCCATCCGCCGGCGCGGCCTTCGGGTCGCCCGGGGCGGTCTCGCACTGCAGCGCCGGCAGGGCGATCACCCGGTTGCCGCGATAATCCGTGCGACAGATGATGGTGCCGCGGGTCTCCACATAGGCCAGCAGCCGCCGGGCGCGGCCCGGCGAGCGGCTGCCGATGGCCCGGGCCAGGGCCTCGTCGCCGGGGCAGGGCTCGCCGGCCAGAGCCGCCTTGGCCAGCATCAGGAACAGGCCCTGGACCTCGTCGGGGAGCGCGGCGGCCACCGCCTGGGCCTCGTCCCAGCGGCCATCGGCCTCGGCCGGCACCGGATCGTCGCCATCGAGCCCGGCCCGCGCTACGCCGAGGCGGCGGCGGAAGGCGGCGAGCGAGATCGCCTCGCCGTCCAGCCCGCGCATGCGGCAGCGGACCAGGAAATCCTGATAGACCACCGCCACCGGCTGGCCGGCGGCGTCCGGATCGGCGGCGATGCCGCGCAGCACCGCGTCGAGCCCGGCGCGGATATCGGCCTCGCTCATGGGTTCGGGAGCCTCCACCGGCTCGGGCCGGTAGGCGCTGAGCTCGCGCATGAGGTCGGCCGGGGTGGCGCGCGGCACGGGCGGCGTGCGCGGCGCCGGGGCCCAGCCCTGGGCCGGCTCGTCGGGCGCGCGGGTGA
>JAKONB010000108.1 GCA_022702195.1 Beijerinckiaceae bacterium
ATGTCGAGCGCCTTGCCCTGGGGAACGCCGTCGACGATGTCGAACAGCACGATGTCGCCCAGTTCCTTGAGGCCGGCGAGAAGGGCCAGGGTTCCGCCGATCTGGCCGGCACCGATGAGGGCGATCTTGCTGCGTGCCATGTCGGGTCTGCCTCCTTTGAAACTCTGCGTTCGTAGCGCGTAGGGGTCGCGCCAGCGTGCGTTGCGCCGGCTCGTTCGCGTCCGAAATTCTGCGCGGCTGTGTGGCCGAAAAGCACCGTGGCTTCAACCCGATGCGGCTTGGCCAAAGCGCCGGATCGCGCAGGCAAGCCATTCGGGCACGCACACGACCAGCGCGGAAATCGCTGTGCTGCAAAGGTTTTAGGTGCGGTGCAGCGAGCCGGAAGGTCGCAATGACAGAACGCCGAACCTGTCAGTTTCACATTTTCGAGGGGGCGCCTCGGCGCGACCTGCAGCCCGAAAATGAGAAGGGCGGGGTCGCGTCTGCCGCGAACCCCGCCCTGGTCTTTCAGAGCACCCCAGCGCGTAAGACTCGCTGGATGGCGTGGATCACGGCGCCGAAGCGCGCCTCGATCAGGTCTCGCGGCACGTCCGCGTCATGCTGGATCGCGAGGGGATGCGTGAAGCGGTAGCTCGCGTCGAAGATGTAGGCGATGGCCCGCTCCCGGTCCCGCGCCGAGAAGATGCCGGAGGTGATTCCCTCCTCGACCACCCGCTCCACGAGGCTGCGCAGGCGCACCCGGTGGCGCCGGGCGATGGGACGGGCCGCGACGGTGGCGTCCAGATGGACCGCGAACAGGTTCGGTTCGTTGGCGAGCGCGTCCCGCTGCAGGGCTGCGAGGGCGACGAGCAGGCGCTCGATCTTGTCGTCGGCCGGATCGGGGGCGTCGGCGATGCCGGCGAGCCGCGTCTCCACGTCCCGCAGCCAGCGTCCCGCCACGGCGTCGAGCAGCGCGTCCTTCGAGGGGAAGTACCGGTAGACGTTGGCGTGCGTCATGCCCGCCTCGGCGGCCACGGCGACCACCGTCACCCGCTTGGGACCAAGCCGCGCGAGATGCTCGGTGGCGATGCCCAGAAGGCGGATATCGGCTGAAACGGGGGCCCGAGCCTTGGCCGGCCCCGTGGCCTCGGCGCCGTCACGCGACGCGGCAGGCGGAAGACCCTCGATTCCCGGAAGGCTTACCTTGAGGCCGGGCTCGTCATCCTTCGAGGATTCGGCATCCGACCTGAGGAACGGAAGTGGAAGGCGGGAAGAGGACAGGTGGTAGGGCGAGGCGGACCCCCATCGTTCCGAAAGAAGCGCCGGGACGCTTCCGGTTGACTCTGCGGTGTCCCCCCGGGAGCCCGCGTGCTCATGCAGCTTCGCTGCCGCTTACGTGTCGTATGTTCAAAATGATTTGAGAACGCAACAAATTTTTCCGTCTCAACACGCTCAGAAACGATCTTTCCACGACCTTAGAGTGACGAACACATTCTCCGCGCTGGTACCTGCTGGCAGATCGACGCCCTGTGCCAGTTCTGGGCTTTCACTCCTCAGAAAGGGATTGGTGCGGCGCTCGTGAGCGAGAGTCGAAGGGATCAGGAAGCGGCCCTCGCGCTTGGCCTGCTCGGCTTCCGCGACACGCGCGCGCAGGGCCGCGTTGTTCGGGTCCGCGGCGAGGGCGAACTTGCCGTTCGACAGTACGTAGTCATGCCCGCTGAAGACTTGGGTCTCATCCGGCAGGGCTGAAAACCGTTGAAGCGAACGCCACAAGACTTCCGGCGGGCCTTCGAGGACGCGGCCGCAGCCGAGGGTGAACAGCGTGTCCCCCGCGCAGACGATGCCCGCCTGCTCGAACCAGTAGGTGATGTGGTCGCTGCAATGGCCGGGCGTCTCCCAGACCTGCGCCGTGAGCGACCCGACGGAGACCGTATCACCCTCGCCCACCGCGACATCGACGCCGGGGATTTCGCCACCCGCCTTGCGCGGAGCGGTGACGCGGGCGCCGGTCTTCTCCTTCACCTCCGGGATGCCGGCGATGTGGTCGCCGTGGCGGTGGGTGACGAGGATGTCGGTGAGGCGCCAGCCGGTCTCGTCGAGGGCCCTGAGGACCGGGCCCGCCTCCGGCACATCGATGGCGGCGCAGGCGCCGGTCTCCGAATCGTGGATCAGGACGCCGATATTGTCCGAGCGGCAGAGGAACGTCTTGACCTGCGCTGTCACGTCCGCGTCTCTCCCTGCTGCCTCGCGGCCGATCCGGCCCAAGGCTCCGGTTGAAAAAGCGGCTTTCGCGCAGCGAGGTTCCGCCACGCCTTGCCGCGAGCCCTTCCCGCCACCATTGATGGCCCTGGACGCGGGGCGCACGCCCCGCCGGGATCAGCGGCAGCCTCCAGAAGCGCGTAGAACGGTCATGCGCCTCGACGTCAACGGCCTGAGGGCCTTCTATGCCACGCCCCTCGGCGCCACGACCCTCAGGGTCGTCGGCCGTTCGGTGCATGGCTTCCTCGGGTCGGTCTCGGGCCTGCGCGTCCTGGGGATCGGCTACGCGACCCCCTACCTCGCCCCCGTCCATTGCATCGCCGAGCGGACGCTCGCCTTCATGCCGGCCTCACAGGGGGTGGTGAATTGGCCGGGCTCCGGGCGCTCCTGCACCGCCCTCACCGACCCGACCATGATGCCCCTGCCCGAGGCGGCCATCGACCGGGTGATCCTCGTCCACGCGCTGGAATCGGTCGAGAGCCCGACCGAACTGCTTCAGGAGGTCTGGCGCACCCTCACGCCGGGGGGGCGGATGGTGCTGGTGGTGCCGAACCGGCGCGGCATCTGGGCCCGGCGCGAGGCGACGCCCTTCGGCCACGGCCAGCCCTACAGCCGCTCGCAGCTCGGCCGGCTGATGCGCACCACGCAATTCTCCCCCGAGGGCTGGACCGAGGCCCTGTACATGCCCCCGGTGCAGAGCCGCCTGTGGCTGCGCACGGCCGGCGCCTGGGAGCGGATCGGCACCGGCATGTCGATGCCCTTCGCCGGCCTCCACGTGGTGGACGCCACCAAGCAGCTCTACCGCCCGGTGGCGGTCCGCAAGGTGCGCCGCGCGACCCGGCTGGCCCCGGCGCGCGTGCTGGTGCCGGCGCCATCCCCGGGCTGATCTTTGCCCGGGCTGATCCTTGCCTGGGCTGACCCCGCCGGTGGCGTCGATGTCGTGCGAGAGTTGAACGAGACCATGACGAATCCGATCGGTCCCGAGGCCGCGCTCCAGAGTTTCGTCCTCGCCCTGTCCAGCCTGTTCTCCATCGTGAACCCGGTGGGCTCGGCGCTGATCTTCGCGCAGGTGACGGCGGGGAACTCCCACCCCGAGCGGGTGGAATTGTCCAAGCGCATCGGCTTCTACGCCGCGCTGATCATGCTGTCGGCGCTCTGGGCCGGGGCGCCGATCCTCAACTTCTTCGGCGTGTCCCTGGCCGCCCTGCGCATCGCAGGCGGCCTGGTGGTGGCGGCCTCGGCCTGGACGCTGCTGACCGCGCCGGAGGCCCGCGAGGCGCGCAAGCAGGCCGAGGCGACCCGCGAAACCTCGAGCAACCTCGCCGAAATCGCGTTCTTTCCGCTGACGCTGCCCTTCACCACCGGCCCTGGCACCATCGCGGTGGCGATCGCGCTGGGATCGAACCGGCCGGAGCCGGGGCCGGACCGTATCGGCTTCTACGTCGGCATGTCCGTGGCGGCGCTGGCCATCGCCGTGATGGTGCGGTTCGCCTACGGCTCGGCGGACCGGGTGGTCCAGCTGATCGGGCCGGTGGGCGCGCGGGTGCTGGGCCGGCTCTTCGCCTTCCTGCTGCTCTGCGTCGGAACTCAGATCACCGTGAATGGGATCACCGACGTGCTCGCGCCGCTGCTGGCGGGGACGGCGCGGTGAGGAGCCCGAGGACAGCTTCGGCTTGGCACGTCCGGCGGGAGACTGTACCCCGTCGCGGGTGATCGAGGAGGGGTGAGGCGATGCGGCTCGTGGTGGTGGGCGCCGACGGGCGCATGGGGCGGATGCTGATCCGCGCGGTGGCGGAGGCCGAGGGCTGCACCCTCTCGGGCGCCATCGAGCGCGAGGGCTCGGCGATCCTCGGCCAGGATGCCGGGACCCTGGTGGGCCTGGCGCCGTTGGGCGTCACGGTCACGGACGATCCGCTGCCGGCCTTCGCCGCGGCCGACGGCGTGCTCGACTTCACCGTGCCGGCCGCCACCAGCTTCTTCGCAGAACTCGCCGCGCAGGCCCGCATCGTCCACGTGGTGGGCACCACCGGCCTGGCCGAGGCGGATCTGGGCCGGCTCGCGGCGGCCGCGCACCATGCCCGCATCGTGCGCTCGGGCAACATGTCGCTCGGCGTCAACCTCGTGGCCGGCCTCGTGCGCAAGGTCGCGGCTGCGTTGGGCGAGGATTTCGACATCGAGATCGTCGAGATGCATCACCGGATGAAGGTGGACGCCCCGTCGGGCACCGCCCTGCTGCTGGGCGAAGCAGCGGCCGAGGGGCGCGGCGTGGCGCTCTCCGAGGCCCGGGTCTCCACCCGCGACGGCCATACCGGCGCCCGGCGCCCCGGCGATATTGGTTTCGCCACCCTGCGGGGCGGCACGGTGGTGGGCGACCACAGCGTTCTCTTCGCCGGCCCCGGCGAGCGCATCACCCTGAGCCACCACGCAGAGGATCGGGGCATCTTCGCCCGCGGCGCCGTGCGGGCCGCCCTCTGGGCCTTCGACAAGCCGCCGGGTCTCTACGGAATGGCCGACGTTCTCGGGCTCTGATACGGCTCCGGTGCCCGAGCCCCGTTCATTGACCATTCGGTTTGGGACGGGCAAGAGCCCCTCGGCGCTCCGTTGTTGCGCCGCACCATGACGCATAGGGATTGATCGCGATGGAGCGTCTGCTCGTCCTCGCTCGCCACGGCCAGAGCGAGTGGAACCTCAAGAAGCTGTTCACCGGCTGGCGCGACCCTCAATTGACCGATCTCGGCGTCGAGGAGGCTCGCACGGCCGGCCGCTGGCTCAAGAGCCAGGGCTACGGCTTCGACGTCGCCTTCACCTCGAACCTGCAGCGGGCGCAGCGCACCTGCTCCCTGATCCTCGACGAGATGGGTCAGAGCGACATCGAGACGATCCGCAACGAGGCGCTCAACGAGCGCGATTACGGCGACCTGTCCGGCCTCAACAAGGACGATGCCCGCGAGCGCTGGGGCGACGCGCAGGTGCATCAGTGGCGCCGGTCCTACGACGTGCCGCCCCCCGGCGGCGAGAGCCTGAAGGACACCGCCGCCCGCGTGCTGCCCTATTACATCCAGACCATCCTGCCGCGCGTCATGGCCGGCGAGCGGGTGCTGGTGGCCGCCCACGGCAATTCCCTGCGCGCCCTGGTGATGGTGCTCGACGGCCTGACCACCAAGACCATCGCCAGCCTCGAGATCGCCACCGGCATCCCCCTGGTCTACACGCTGAAGGCCGACACCACGGTGGACAGCAAGGTGGTGCTGGAGCGCGACATCGATAACCAGATGTGACCGGGCGACCGGCCGTGGCCACGTCCGCGATGCCGCCCCGCGCCCCCGGCGGCATCGCGCTGGTTCCGGGATTGATCCATTACCCGGCCTATCTCGACCGGGCGGCGCAGGAGCGCTTGGCCCGGGAGGTCGCGGCGCTCGTCGCCGCGAGCCCGCTCTACACCCCCCGCATGCCCCGCACCGGCAAGCCCTTCTCGGTGCGGATGAGCAATGGCGGGTCCCTCGGCTGGGTCTCGGATGCGGGCGGCTACCGCTACCAGCCGCATCACCCCGAGACCGGGGCGCCCTGGCCGCCGATCCCCGCCACCGCGCTGGCGGCCTGGGAAGCGCTTGGCGCCTATCCGGCCCCGCCCGAGGCCTGCCTCGTCAACCTCTACGACGCGACCGCCCGCATGGGCCTGCACCAGGATCGCGACGAGGCCGATCTGGCGGCGCCCGTCCTCTCCCTGTCGCTGGGGGCCACCGCCCTGTTCCGCTATGGCGGCCTGCGCCGCGGCGACCCGACCCTCTCGGTCCGGCTCCGGTCGGGTGACGCACTCGTGATGGGCGGTCCCGCGCGCCTGATCCACCACGGGATCGACCGCCTGCTGCCGGACGCGCCGGATCTTCTCGGCGACGCTGGCGGCGCGCTCGGCTTCCCGCCGCCCGGCACCCGGTGCAATCTCACATTGCGGCGGGTGAACCCGCCCGCGACGACCGGCGACGCTTGACAGCGGGGAGGCGCGGGAGGACGCATCGCGTCGGGCCTGCCCGGAGCGGGGCCGACAAGGGCCGGCACGAGGCCCGATTTTGCGGAGAAACGACCCGATGCGTCTGCGTATGCTCGCCTGCCCCGTCGCCGCGCTGGCCCTGCTTCTCGGCCTGTCGGGCGCCGTGCTGGCCGCCGATCCGGTCTATCCGTCCAGCTCCCGCTTCGGTTTCGTGCCGCCCTCCGACATGGCGCCGTCGAAGCGCTTCTCCGGGTTCGAGCGGATCGAGGGGGGCGCCACGGTCTCGGTGGTGGAGCTGCCGCCCAATGCCTTCGCCGAACTCGAGACCAACTTTACCGACGAGAACCTGAAGGCGCAGGGCTTCGTGGTCTCGAACCGGCAGGCCATCAAGGTGGCGGGCGATGTCGATGCGGTCCTGTTCAGCGGCGAGCAGCCTGGCGGGGATGCGGCGGGAACGCCGACCATCAGGAAGTGGCTGCTGCTGGTGGGCGACCCGACGGTCACGGGCATCATCATCGCCCAGACCACGCCGGAGGCCGAGACCGACGAGACCATGGTGTCGATGCTCAAGGGCATCCACATCCGTCCGGCGCTCACCCTGGAGCAGCAGGTCGCGGCGCTGCCCTTCCGGATCGCGGACACGGCGGGCTTCCGCCCGGTGCGGGTGCTGGCGGGGAATTCGGTGCTGCTGACGCAGGGACCCAAGGACCAGATGCTCGCCCTCGAGCAGCCGATCCTGGTGCTGGCCCAGGCGGTGCAGCCGCCGCCCACCGCCGAGCAGCGCGACGCCTTCGCCCGCGCGGCGCTTTATTCCAACCAGACCATGAAGGATTTCGTGCTCGAGCGGTCGCAGAGCTACCGGCAGAACGGCGTCGACTGGCACGAGATCGTGGCGCGAGCGGTGGACGTCCCGTCGAGCGCCCCCGTGGTGGTGTCGCAGACGATCCGCTTCGCCCCGGACGGCTACTTGCGCGCGCTCGGGGTCGTGCGGGCCGATCAGCGCGGCGAGACGCTGTCGCGCTTCCGCGAGGTGATCGACAGCGTGCAGCTCCGATAGGGCGGGTCCGGCGCCCGAGGGGCGCCGGAACGCCGGATCAGGCGGCGTCGGCCGGGGGAGCGGCGGGCTTCGGGCCGCCCTTGGCGACGCCGACCAGGGCCGGACGCAGGGTCCGGTCGCCGATGACGTAGCCCGACTGCATGACCTGCACCACGGTGCCGCTCGGCACCTCGGTGTCCGGCACCTCGAACATCGCCTGGTGGCGGTTGGGGTCGAAGCGCTGGCCCTTCGGCTCGATCGCCTTGACGCCGTGGCGTTCCAGGGTCTTGCCGAGGTCGCGCTCGGTGAGCTCGATTCCGTCGATCAGGGCCTTGAAGGCCCCCGTCGCCTCATTGCGCTCGGCTTCCGGCACGCTCTCGAGGGCGCGCCGGATGTTGTCGGCGGCGTTGAGCATGTCGCGGGCGAAGTTCGTCACCGCGTAGGTGCGGGCATCGGCGACCTCGCGCTCGGTGCGGCGGCGGAGATTCTCCATCTCGGCCAGGGTGCGCAGGACCCGGTCCTTCAGCTCGTCGCGCTCGGCCACGAGGGGGGCGAGCAGGTCGGCCTGCGGCTCGGTCTCGGCGGCCTCCTCGACCTGTGCCGCGGCATCGTGCTCCATGTCGTTCGCCATCATTCGCTTTTCGTCGATCGCAGGTGTCGGGATGGGGCTGATATCAGGCCGCACCGCCGCGAAATCAAGCGCGGGCCGGATCAGGCCGGATCCGGTCGATCCCTTCGGGAGGGCGGATCCGGGCTTCGCTCGGGCGCCGCGCGGGCTTGCCGATCAGGCCTCCCGCGGCGGCGGCGAGTCGATGAGGTCGTCGAGGCCCTCGGCCCGCAGGGCGGCGACGTCGCTGGCGAAGACCTCCAGCACCGCATGGCGGATCGCCACCTGCCGGTCGGGCTGGGTCACCCGGGTCCCGGTGAGGTCGGTGACGTAGAAGACGTCCACGGCGCGCTCGCCGAACGTCGCCACATGCGCCGAGGTGATGTTGAGGGAGAGCCGGCTCAGGGCGGTGGTGAGTTCATAGAGCAGGCCCGGCCGGTCGAGGCCTGTGATCTCGACCACGGTCTCGCGGCTTGAGAGCGCGTTGTCGATGGACATGTCGGGGGGGACCAGGAAGGTCGGCGCCCGCCCGCTCGGGGGATGCTTGTCGGCCACGAGATCGGCGATCCGGATCTCGCCGCGCAGCGCCTTCTCGATCGCCGTGGTGATGCGGGTGGCGCGGCGCAGCTCGTCCTCGTCCCGGTCGAAGGCGCGGGAAACGAAGATCGAGTCGAGGGCGAAGCCGTCATTGGTCGTGAAGATCTGCGCGTCGACGATGTTGCCGCCGGACGCGGCGCAGGCGCCGGTGACGATGGCCAGCAGGCGCGGATGGTCGGGGGAATAGACCGTCAGCTCGGTGACGCCGCGCACCGGGTCGGTCTCCGCGGCGGTGGCGACGGTGCGCCCGGCCGCCATCAGCGTCCGGACGAAGCCCGCATGCTTGAACTGGCGGGTGGTGTCGACCTTGAGCCAGTAGGCCTGGTTGTGGCGCCCCGCATAGGCGTCGAACGATCCCGCCTCCCAGTCCGTGAGCTGCTCGCGCAGGGCCATCTGGATCAGGCGGACCCGGTCGGTGCGGGCGATCTCGGAATGGCCGCCGGAGAGCACCACCTCGGTCTCGTCGTAGAGGGTGCGCAGCAGCGTGCCCTTCCAGGCCGTCCAGACGCCCGGACCCACCGCCCGGATGTCGGAGACGGTGAGGATCATGAGCAATTTCAGCCGCTCCAGCGTCTGCACCACGCCGGCGAATTTCTCGATGGTCTTGGGGTCCGAGAGGTCGCGGCTCTGGGCGGTCATCGACATCAGCAGGTGATGCTCCACCAGCCAGGCCACCATCTCGGTCTCGGCGGCGGTGAGGCCGAAGCGCGGCCCCAGCTTCTCCGCGATGACGGCGCCCGCGATGGAATGGTCCTCGGGCCGGCCCTTGGCGATGTCGTGCAGCAGCACCGCGACGTAGAGGGCGCGCCGGTGGCTGATCGTGTCGATGAGGCGGGTGGCCAGCGGATGCTCTTCCTCGGTGCGCCCGGCCTCGATGCCCGAGAGCACGCCGACGGAGCGCAGCAGGTGCTCGTCCACCGTGTAGTGGTGGTACATGTTGAACTGCATCATCGCGACGATGCGGCCGAAATCCGGGACGAAGCGGCCGAGCACCCCGGCCTCGTTCATCAGGCGCAGGATCGTCTCGGGCGAGTTCTTCGAGGTCAGGATGTCGAGGAACAGCCGGTTGGCCTCCTCGTCCGCCCGCAGGGAATGGCCGATGAGGCGCAGGCTCCGGTTGGCCGCCCGGGTGGCGTCGGGATGGATCGGCAGGTTGTGGCGGTCGGCCAGCCAGAACAGCCGCAGCAGGTTCACCGGGTCGCGGCTGAATGCATCGGCCTCGCGCAGGTTGATCCGGCCATGATCGTCGACGAAATCCTCTGCCTCGATGGCGGTGGCGCGGAAGCGATCGCGGAACCGGCCGATCCAGCGGTCGAGCACCGGCGTGCGCTTGGCGTGGCGCGCCTCCAGTGCGGCGCAGACGATGGCGGTGAGGTCGCCGACCTCCTTGGCGATGAGGAAATACGCCTTCATGAAGCGCTCGACGCCCGACAGGCCGCCGCGCGCCTCGTAGCCGAAGCGCTCGGCCACCCGTGGCTGCAGACCGAACGAGAGCCGCTCCTCGGCGCGGCCGGTGACGAAGTGCATGTGGCAGCGCACCCGCCACAGCAGCTCCTCGCAGCGCTCGAACACCCGGTACTCCTCCGGGGTGAACAGGCCGGCGACCACCAGTTCGCTCTGGTCGCGCACCCGGTAGGTGTATTTGGCGATCCAGAACAGGGTGTTGAGATCGCGCAGGCCGCCCTTGCCGTCCTTGACGTTGGGCTCCACGAGGTAGCGCGAAGCCCCCGCCTTGGAGACCCGCCCGTCGCGCTCGCGCAGCTTGGCCTCGACGAATTCGGGCGCCGTTCCCATCACCAGTTCGCTGTCGAAGCGGGTGACGAGTTCCTCGAACAGCGCGCGGGTGCCGAAGAGGTAGCGCGCCTCCAGCAGCGAGGTCCGGATCGTCATGTCGGCCCGGCCCTCGCGCAGGCATTCCTCCACCGACCGGGTGGCGTGGCCGACCTTCATCTTGAGGTCCCACAGCACGTAGAGCATCGCCTCGACGACGCTCTCCGACCAGGCGGTCTGCTTGTAGGGCAGCAGGAACAGCAGATCGATGTCCGAGCCCGGCGCCATCGTTCCGCGCCCGTAGCCCCCCGTGGCCAC
>JAKONB010000449.1 GCA_022702195.1 Beijerinckiaceae bacterium
CCGCCAGGGTCATCCACTTGGTCTGCATCGGTGTCTCCTGCTCTTAAGGATTAACCCGTTCGAGCCGCCAAGGTTCACCCGCTGCCGAAAAAAGACCGCTTCCCGTCGCTCGGTGCGTCCGGCTCCCCCTGTCGGACGACGCCCTCGCCCCGATGGAGCCCGGTCGGAGACGGGCGCGCCCCTCTCGGGAACGGGAAACGCGCCGGACCCGGCCGATCACGCCACGCGCCGGAGGCGACTGGCGAAGAAGCCGTCGAGGCCGCCGCTCGCCTCCGGGCGCGACGCCCCGAGATGCGAGGGCAGGGCGCGCAGGTCGCCGTTGGCGTCGATCGGCTCGGCGAGCCCGCCGAGTTCGGCCGCCGTCACCGGGACGCGGGCGAAGGCCGGGTTGCGAGCCAGGAAGGCGCCGATCTGGGCCTCGCCTTCCTCCCGCTCCAGCGAACAGGTGCAATAGACGAGGCGGCCGCCCGGACGGACGAGGCTCGCCGCCTTGTCGAGGAGGCGGCGCTGCAGGCCCGAGAGGCGCGCGATGTCGGTGGCGCTCTTGGTCCAGGCCACGTCCGGATGGCGCCGGATGGTGCCGGTGGCCGAGCACGGCGCATCGAGCAGCACCGCGTCGAACCCCTCGTCCTGGGTGAGGGTCAGCGCGTCGCCCACCCGGATCTCGGCCGCGAGGCGCAGGCGCGCCAGATTCTCGCGCAGGCGCTCCAGGCGCGGGGCCGAGCGGTCGACCGCCACCACCCGCGCCCCGGCGGCGGCGAGCTGGGCGGTCTTGCCCCCGGGCGCGGCGCAGAGATCGGCCGCGTCCTCGCCCGGCCGGGCCGCCAGCAGGCGGGCGGGAATCGCGGCGGCGGCGTCCTGCACCCACCATTCGCCCTCCGCGTAGCCGGGCAGGTCCGCGATGGGGGCGCGGACCTCGTGCAGGCGCACGCTGCCGGTGGGCAGGGCGATTCCCCCGAGGCGCTCGGCCCATTCGGCCGGCGACCCCTTCACCGTGAGGTCGATGGCCGCGCCGCCGAGATGGGCGGTGGCGATGGCCTGGGCCACGTCCTGCCCGTAGATCGTGCGCCAGCGATGGGCGAGCCAGTCGGGGGTGTTGTCGGCCAGCGGATCGGTCATGGCGGCCAGGATCGCGTCGCGCTCGCGCACGATCCGGCGCAGTACCGCGTTGACGAGGCCGGAGAGGTGCTGGAGCTGCGGATCGCCCTTGGCGATGCGGACCCCGAGATCGACGGCGGCGTGGTCGGGCACGTTGAGATCGAGGATCTGCGCCGCGCCGGTGGCCAGGAGCGCCACGAGGCGCGGATTGTCGGCGGGCAGCCCCTGGGCCAGCCGCGCGGCCAGGACCTGCTTCAGGAAGCCGAACCGGCGGAACGTCGCCGTGGCGATGGCGCGGGCCAGGGCCGCATCGGCGCCGTCCAGCCCGGCATGGCGCCCGGCCTGGGCCAGGGCATCCTCGAGGGCGAAGGCGTGGGTGTTGCCGAGGAGATCGGCGACCGCCCCATGCGCCACCTGACGGGCGGCGAGGCCGCCCACGGTGCGGTCGATCGCCGTCACCGGCCCATCCGCGTTGCGGCGTGTCGCCATGAGTGCCACTTTCCCAAAAGATCGACGGCCCGTTCGAGCGGGCATCCCGAGGGATGCCCTTTCACCCGTCACCCCGAGATGCAAGCCCCGAGACACCAGCGATGACCACGGACACACCCGCACAGGCCGAGCCCCAGGATGGCGCGCGCGCTGCGCCGCGTCGGCCCCTGACCCCGGCGGCGGAGCGGGCGCTGGCCGAAGCCGCCGCCCGCCGGGCCGCGATCGACGCCCACGCCGCCGAGATCGCCGCCATCCGCGAGCGCCAGGGGCGCGGGGGGCTCGAGCCGGTGCGCTACGACGATTGGGAGATCAAGGGCATCGCGGTGGACTTCTGAGCCGCGACGGATCGCGCCGGAACGTCCGCCCCGTCCTCCGGTTGGGTGTGGAGACGCCCAGGAGGGAGCATCCATGCCCATCACCAAGATATCGAGCCGCTCGGCCGGCGAAGGCCCCCACGGGGAGATCGCCCTGGCCCGTGGGGAGGCCGTGGCCCTCCGGATGTGGCGCGAGGAGCCGCCGACCACCGACAAGCCGAGCGCGTCTCGCCCCTACGAGACGGTGGGCTACGTGATCGCCGGCCGGGCCGAACTCGTTCTCGGCGCCGAGACCGCCACCCTCGAACCCGGCGATTCCTGGCTGGTGCCGGCCCATGCCGCGCACAGCTATCGCATCCTCGAGACTTTCACGGCCGTCGAGTCGACCGCGCCCCCGGCGCCCTGAGCCTCGTCCCGAACGCCGATCTGCGGCTTTCGGGAACGGACGAGGCGACATCAAGAAGCGAGCGCCTCGTCCCGAACGCTGGTCTCCGGCTTTCGGGGACGGACGATGTAGAATCAGGATGCGCGAGCCCCGTCCCGGATCCCGTTTCCGGGACGGGGCTCCCGGGTATGCCGCCCGCCCGGCCGGGGCGGGCGGCCGAATGGGTCTACCGGACCACGTAGACCTGCGTGCCCACGGAGACGCGCTGGTACAGGTCGACGATGTCCTGGTTGTACATCCGGATGCAGCCGTAGGACGCAGAGGTGCCGATGGAATTCGGCCGGTTGGTGCCGTGGATGGCGTATTCGCCGCCCGCCAGGGTCATGGCCGCCGAGCCCATCGGGTTGTGCGGCGAGCCGCCGGCGATCACGCTGGGCAGGCGGGGATTGTCGCGCTTGACCTCGCGCGGCGGCGACCAGGCCGGCTCGACATACTTGCCGTCGATCACCGTCGCCCCGGTCCATTGCTTGCCGGGCTTGCCCACCGCGACGGGATAACGGATCGCCGTACCGTCCCCGTTGACGAGGTAGAGCCGGCGCTCGGCGGTGTGGACCACCACGCTGCCGGGCATCACCCCGTCCTGGAACGGCACGACCTCGCGCGCCCGCGCCGGCAGGGCGGCCAGCCCCGCCGCGAGCAGCGCCGCCGCGCCGAGCCCCAAGCCCCGTTGTCCGCCCTGATCCCAGACCATCCGCCCCAACTCCGAAAGCGTGACCGTAACCCGCACGACAATGCGCGGGGCCGGTTGCCGTTCCGGTCATGGGCGGGCGTATGTGCTTGAGATCGGGACTGTTTTAGGCAAAACGGTAAAGCATACCGGCCTTGTCCACCGGGGATTGCGCGGGCGGCGGCAAGACGGCGTTCACGCTACCGCTCCACCAGCTCCGCCGCGTCGCCGAGCCGCGCCTGCCAGCCGTGGCGGACCAGTTCGGGGTCGAGATGCTCCTCCACCGGGTAGCCGACGCAGAGATAGGCCACGAGATGCCAGCGGCAGGGCACGTCGAGGCAGGTGCAGACCGTCTCGGGTTCGAGGATCGAGACCCAGCCGACGCCGAGCCCCTGCGCCCGGGCCGCGAGCCAGAAGGTCTGGACGGCGGTGACCACCGAATAGCGCAGCATCTCCGGCATCGTCGCCCGGCCGAGCCCGTGGCCCACCGCCGTGGTCTCGTCGCTGAACACCGCGAGGTGGACCGGGGCCTCGTGTAGGCCCGCGAGCTTCAGCCGGACATAGGCCTCCCGCTGCGCGGCGCCATAGGCCTCGGCGGCGGCGGCGTTGCAGCGCTCGAAGCTG
>JAKONB010000177.1 GCA_022702195.1 Beijerinckiaceae bacterium
CGCGAGGCGATCCGCGCCCGCATCGCCGAGATCGCCGGCGTGCCGCTGAGCGCGGTCTCGATCAAGGCGACCACCACCGAGAAGCTCGGCTTCGTCGGCCGCGCCGAGGGTCTGGCTGCCCAGGCCGCCGCCACGGTGCGCCTGCCCGAGATCGGCGTCGAGGTGAATGCCGAGGCGGAGACCACCGAGCGCCGCTCGTGATCGACGATCCCGCCCTGCTCGCCCGGGCGGAGGCGCTGGTCGCCGCCTACGCGGCTGCGGGTCTGACGATCGTGACGGCGGAATCCTGCACCGGCGGCCTCGTCGCCGGGCTGCTCACCGCGGTGGCGGGGTCATCGGCGGTGCTGGAGCGGGGCTTCGTCACCTATTCGAACGCGGCGAAGGCGGAGGCGATCGGCGTGCCCGCCGACCTGATCGCGGCCCATGGGGCGGTGAGCGAGGCGGTGGCGCGCGCCATGGCCGAGGGCGCGCTCGGCCATGCGCGGGCGGATGTCGCCGTGTCGATCACCGGGATCGCCGGTCCCGGCGGCGGCAGCGCGGCGAAGCCGGTCGGGCTGGTGCATTTCGGACTGGCCGCGACGAAGGACCCGACCCGGCATCGCGAGCGCCGCTACGGCGATCTCGGCCGGGCGGAGATCCGCCGGCAGGCGGTGGGCGATGCGCTGGGCCTGCTCGAAAGCGTGCTGCCCTGACAACGGCTCACCCGCGATCCCGTCCCGGTGCCTGCCCCTCCGGGATGAATTTCGGCTGAGGCGGCGGCACCGCAGGATCCTTCTCCCAGCCGCCGCGTCCCTCGGCGAGGCCGTTTTCCAGGAAGTGGATGAGCGGATTGACCCCCGACGCGCGGACATCCGCGTGGTGGGCGAGGTAGCGTGCGGTGCTGAAGCCGGCGCTGGGATCCCGCCCCTCGCGCCAGCCATGGATCACGTAATGCTCCAGGGGGCCGCCGGCATAACGCAGCACGTCGGGATACCAGCGGAGATAGAAGTTCGCGTCGAATCCCGGCAGCGCGCCCTTCAGCAGGGTGCGCCTCGGCGCTCTTCGGAGACGGATGAATCGCATGGTCACTTGTCCGGGGAGGAACCGACACGGACCTCAGATCGCCGATTTGCTTTGCCGCCGCAATGCCGCGGACGCGGATTCGCGCGCGGTTCGGTCCGGCCGCTCAAGCCGCCCCGTAGACCCGCCCGGCGCGCGCCTCGAATGCGTCGGTGAACTTCCGGAACGCCCGGTCGAACATCGAGCCCATCAGGAGACCGAGGGTGCGGCTCTTGAATTCGTAGGTGATGAAGAAGTCGATGGTACAGCCGTCCCCGGCCCCGTCCTTGAACGCCCAGCGGTTCTCGAGATGGCGGAACGGGCCGTCGATATACTCGGCGACGATGCGGCGATTCAGCGGATCGAGGGTCACCCGCGTGGTGAAGCGCTCCCGGATCGCCTTGTAGCCCACGCCCATCTCGGCCACGAGCACCTCGGTGCCGTTCTCGCCGGGCTGGCGGCGCAGCACCCGCAAGGATTCGCACAGTGGCAGGAATTCGGGATAGCGCTCCACATCGGCGACGAGGTCGTACATCTGCTGCGGCGTGTGCCGCACCGTGCGGTCGATCCGGAAAGACGGCATGAGGACTCAGGCGTTGGCGCTGGGCGCGAGGCGGGCGAGACGCGCCGCCTTCAATCGCGCGAAATCCTCTCCGGCGTGGTGGGAGGAGCGGGTCAGGGGTGTCGCGGAGACGAGGAGGAAGCCCTTGGCATAGGCGGTGGTCTCCATCGCCTTGAACTCCTCGGGGGGAATGAAGCGCACGACCTCGTGGTGCTTCTTGGTCGGCTGCAGATACTGGCCGATCGTGAGGAAGTCGACATCCGCCGAGCGCAGGTCGTCCATGAGCTGGATCACCGCGTTCCGCTCCTCGCCGAGCCCGACCATGATGCCCGACTTGGTGAAGATGGTCGGGTCCAGCTCCTTCACCCGTTGGAGCAGGCGCACGGAGTGGAAGTAGCGGGCGCCGGGACGCACCGTGAGGTAATTGCCCGGCACGGTCTCGAGGTTGTGGTTGAACACGTCCGGCCGCGCGGCGACCACGACGTCCAGGGCGCCGTCCTTGCGCAGGAAGTCGGGGGTCAGGATCTCGATGGTGGTGGCCGGGCTGCGCTGGCGGATCGCCCGGATGGTCCGGGCGAAATGCTCCGCGCCGCCATCCGCGAGGTCGTCGCGATCCACCGAGGTGATCACCACGTGGTGCAGGCCGAGCTTGGCCACCGAATCGGCGACCTTGTCGGGCTCGCCCTGGTCGAGGCTCTGCGGCAGGCCGGTGCGCACGTTGCAGAAGGCGCAGGCCCGGGTGCAGGTGTCACCCATGATCATGAAGGTGGCGTGCTTCTTCTCCCAGCACTCGCCGATGTTGGGGCAGCCCGCCTCCTCGCACACGGTGACGAGGCCATGCTCCTTCACGATGGCACGGGTCTCGGCCCAGCCGGCCGAGCCGGGCGCCTTGACGCGGATCCAGTCGGGTTTGCGCTGGATCGGCTGATCCGGCCGGTGGGCCTTCTCCGGATGGCGCGGCCGCTGATCGTTTCGGAGAAGGTCGAGGACGACGGCCATGCCACACCGGGGAAAGCGCCGCGAGAGGTCCGCGCGCTTCCCGAGACTTAAGGGCTCGGCCTCCGCATCGCAAACCCGGGCGGCGGAACATCGCGGCGCACGCGAAACGTGCGCCGGCTTCTGTCAGTCTTTCCCGGGAGGACGGTCAATAGGTGGCGCCGCGTCCGCGGATCGCCCGATAAACCGTGATGATGATCACCGCCCCGACGGTGGCCGAGAGGAGATTGCGCAAGAATCCGAAGATCGGGATGTGCAGCTTCATCGCCAGGAAGTTGCCGAGCAGGCCGCCGAGGATGCCCATCACGATGTTGGACAGCAAGCCCATATCCGAGGAGGTCAGCCGCTCGGCCAGCCACCCCGCCAGCGCACCGATGACGATGGCCATCAGGAAGCCGACGCCCGGTTGCCCCAGCGCGCCGTATACGTGTCCGTCCATCGCGTTCCACCCTCAGCCGGACCCCTGTCGGCCCGCGAGCGCAGAGATGTGACGTACTTGCCCCTTCGGCAAGACGCTCCGCCGATCGCGAGGACGACGACGGTCGGGCCTCCCCCGAGCGAGCGCGTCTTCTCACGCCGAACCGGCGACCGGTTCGGCGAAGAACGCTCGCGGGCATCGTCCGAGAGGGGGGCTCCGGCTCTCGGAGAAAGACGAGGCTCTAATGGATTCGCGCCTGGGCCAGCGGACTGAGCATGGTCGCCTGAAAGCTCTCGAGCGGCACGTCGAGCCGGCAGTGAAGCCCGGTCGGATCGAAGGTCAGGCGCACCTCGCCCCCCAATTCCCGCTGCATGCCGCCGGCAATCAGCCGCATGCCGAAGCCGCGCCGCTGCGGTGGTTCCACCGACGGACCTCCGCTCTCCTGCCAGTCCAGACGGAGATGCCGACCGCCGCCCTCCCCCTGGACGAGCCGCCAGGTGATCCGGATGTGTCCTCCGACATCCGACAGGGCCCCGTACTTCGCGGCGTTGGTGGTCAACTCGTGCACCGTCATGCCGATGGCGAGGACGTAGCGGGGCGGCAGGGGCACCTGGGGACCGTCGAGGGTGATGTGGTCGACGCCGTTGCGGTAGGGGGCCAACTCGCTGTCCAGCACCTCCTGCAGGGAGGCCCCCGTCCAGTCCTCGCGCGTCAGCAGGTCGTGCGTCTTCGACAGGGCCAGGATGCGCGCCTCGAGCTGCGCCGCCTGGGCCTCGCCACCGCGCGCCTGCCGGGCCAGCGACTGCACCGTGGCCAGCGTGTTCTTCACCCGGTGGTTCAATTCGTGGAGCATCGTCGTCTGCTGCTCCTGCATCCGGCGGCTGCGGGCGATCTCGCTGCGCAGGTCGTCCTCCCGACCCTGCAACGTCGTGGCCATGGCATCGAAGGCGGCGCCCAGGCGGCCGAACTCGGAGCGTCCCGTCATTCCGGTCCGCGCGCTGAGATCACCGCCCTGCCACGCCGCGGCTCCCCGGAGCAGGCGTTGCACCGGCCGCTCGATGAAGCGCCGGCCCGCGAGCAAGGTCGCCAGCACGGCGAGCAAGGCTCCCAGCAGGATCAGCGTGACGCCCCGGTTGGTGGCGGCGTCGATATCCATGAACGCCGTCTCGCGGTCGCGGCCGATGACCACGTGGAAGCCGGCGAGCGCCCCCCCGGGCTTCGCGACGCCGACGATCCGCTCGCGTCCGTCGAGCCCCTCGACCGAATGGGTGCCCTCGCCGTCCCGCATCAGCCGCGACAACCGCTCCGGGGAGAGCTTCCGCCCGGCCCAGGTTTCCTGGTCCGGGCGGCGGACGAGGATCGTCCCGTCCCGATCCGTCACCGTCAGCGTGGTGCCGGGGTCGCGCAGCACAGTCTGCAGACGCTCCGAGAGTCGCGTGAGGTCGACGCTGGCCACGATCACGCCGGCCAGCCGGTCATCCAGGCCGCGCACCGGCTGGGCGAAGTGGAGGGCCGGCTGACCCGTGCGCAGACCGATCACGAAGTCGCCGGCCACGAAGCCGTCGCTGGCCAGGGCGCGCTTGTGATAGGCGCGCTCCCCGTTCGAGTAGAGGCCGGGGGGCGAGCCACGCGAGTCGCAGATGACGTGACCGTCCGGTTCCGCCACCGCGAGGAGGCTGAGTTGCGGCAGCCGCCCGATGATCCGCCCGAGGTAGGCGGTGCAGGCGCCCGCTTCCTTGAGCCGCACGGCCTCCTCGGCGCCGACGAGATCGAGCACCTGATGCAGGCTCTGCACGAGCTGCCCGAGATCGGTGGCCACCGTGCGGGCGGTGCCGAGCGCATCGCTCCGCACCGCCGCGTCGCGGGAGGCGCGCAGGGCGTATTCGTTGTAACCCTGGATGGCGAGCGCCGGCGTCAGGGCGAGCGCCACCAGGGCGAGGATGCGTCGGGTCAGCATCGGGGATGCGCGGCCAGGCCAGGGGCGTCGGGGCCTTTCGGGGGATGCCGCATCAGCCAGCGCAACTGGCCGGAGCGGTCATCCATCGCACAGCGCTCTTGCAACGACGCGAAGCCATGGCCCCCTCCCACGCCAGCCCGTGACCGTACCCCGCGGTCGTCACGATCAGGAGGTCTGGGTGCAGGCAACGGACGGATTTGGCAAGACCGCCGCCGTTCACGCTTGGCATCACACCATCGGAAACGAGCCCGTCGAAGCGGCCGGCATCCCTCCGCCTTGGCCGGCGCCTGCACGAATGGGCTGCCCCTTCCCCCTTGCCGGCGCGTCCGACGTCACCGCGTTCGGCGAGGCCCCCCGTCGTTCCGGATGGGCACGGAGATGGTTTCGCGTGCTCGATGACGGGGGGCTTCGGGGGGGGGCGGCCGGGGTGAAGCCGCAGCCCCGGGCCGGCATGGACAGTGATCCGGTGGCGTCGGGTCATGCCCCCGGACGGGATGCGGGGCGCGCGTGACCCTGCGGGTCCATGCCGATCAGCGGCACGTTCCCGCGAGGGGCGGAGTTCGCGCCGATCAGGTGTGGATCACCTTGCCGTAGGCGTCGAGCACGCTCTCGTGCATCATCTCGCTGAGCGTGGGATGCGGGAACACCGTGTGCATCAGCTCTTCCTCGGTGGTCTCCAGGTTCATGGCGACCACGTAGCCCTGGATCAGCTCGGTCACCTCCGCGCCGACCATGTGGGCGCCGAGCAACTGCCCGGTCTTGGCGTGGAACAGCGTCTTGACCAGCCCGTCCGGCTCGCCCAGCGCGATGGCCTTGCCGTTGCCAGCGAAGGGGAAGCGGCCGACCTTCACCGGAATACCCTGCTCCTTGGCCTTGGCCTCGCTGAGGCCCACGGAGGCGATCTGGGGCTGGCAGTAGGTGCAGCCGGGGATCTTGGCCTTGTCCATCGGGTGCGTATGCAGGCCCTTGATCGTCTCGATGCAGATCACGCCCTCGTGCTCGGCCTTGTGGGCGAGCATCGGGGGACCCGCGACGTCGCCGATGGCGTAGAGACCCGACACGTTGGTGCGCCCGAGCCCGTCGGTGACCACGATCCCGCGTTCGATGGCGACCCCGAGTTTCTCAAGTCCGAGGTTCTCGATGTTGCCGACGACGCCGACGGCCGAGATCAGCTTCTCGGCCGCGAGCTGCCGCACCGTCCCCTTGTCGTCCTCG
>JAKONB010000185.1 GCA_022702195.1 Beijerinckiaceae bacterium
CCGGGCGGCCGCACCCTGGTGCAGACCATGAAGGCGCACGGCAGCCATACCTGCCTGGTCTCTGGGGGCTTCACCCTCTTCACCGGGCCGGTCTCGGCGATGATCGGCTTCGACGAGGCCCATGCCACCACCCTCGGCGTCGCCGAGGGGCGGCTGACCGGCACGGTGAAGGAGCCCATCGTCGGCAAGGAGACGAAGCGTGCAACGCTCGTCGCCCTGCGGGCGCGCTTCGGCCTCGATCCAGCGGATACGCTGGCGGTAGGCGACGGCGCCAACGATCTTGCCATGCTGGAAGAGGCCGGGCTCGGCGTTGCGTTCAGGGCCAAGCCGAAGGTGGCTGCCGCCGCGCAGGTGCGGATCGACCACGGCGACCTCACCGCCCTGCTCTACCTCCAGGGCTTCGCTGCGAGCGAGTTCGTCACATGAGAAAGGCCGCGACCCGAAGGGGCGCGGCCTTTCCTGGTTCAGCTCAGCCGGGCGTTCGACCTATTCGAGCCCGATCGCCACGAAGCGGACGTCGCCGGAATTGCTCGCCACCAGCAACAGAACCGATTTGCGGCCATCCTTCTTAAGCTGATCGACGCGCTTGGTGACGTCGGCCGGGCTGTTGACCGCCTCCTGCCCGACTTCGACGACGACCTCGCCGGGCTTGATCTGCTTGTCGGCCGCCGTCGAGTTCGGATCGACGCGGGTCACGACGACGCCCTTCAGCGTGTCCTTGATGCCGTAGCGCTTGCGCAGCTCATCCGTGAGACTCGACAGGTTGAGGCCCAGCGCCTGACGGACGCTGCTCTCGGCCTCCGGCTGGCGGGCATTGGCGAGTTGCGGCTTCTCGTTGTCTTCCAGGCGGCCGAGGGTGACCGACTTGGTGGTCTCGGCGCCCTTGCGGACGACAAGAACGTCCACGGTCTTGCCCACCGGGGTCGAGGCGACGATGCGGGGCAGGTCGCTGGACGACTTGACGGCGGTGCCGTTGAACTTGGTGATGACGTCCCCGACCTCGAGACCCGCGGCCTTGCCCGGACCCTTCTCGTCGAGACCTGCGATGAGCGCTCCCTTGGCGCCGCCCTTCAGGCCGAGGGCATCGGCGGTGGCGTCGTCAACGTTCTGGATGCGGACGCCGAGCCAACCACGGCGGACCTCACCGAATTCCCGCAGCTGCTCGATGACCGGGCTCGCGGTATCGGACGGCACCGCGAAGCCGATGCCCACCGAGCCGCCGGTGGGCGACAGGATCGCGGTGTTGATGCCGATCACCTCGCCGTTCATGTTGAACAGCGGCCCGCCCGAATTGCCCTTGTTGATGGCCGCGTCGGTCTGGATGTAATTGTCGTAAGGGCCGGATTCGATGTTGCGGCCTCGGGCCGAGACGATGCCGGCCGAGACCGATCCGCCGAGGCCGAACGGATTGCCGATGGCGATTACCCAATCGCCCGGGCGCATCTTGTCGGAATTGCCGAACGGCACCGCTTTGAGCGGCTGGTCGGCGGTGGGCTTCACCCGCAGCACCGCCAGATCGATCTTGGCATCCTTACCGATGATCTCGGCCTTCAGCTTGGTGCCGTTGTGCAGGATGACCTGAATGTCGTTGGCATCGCCGATGACGTGGCTGTTCGTCACCACGATGCCGGACGCGTCGATGATGAAGCCTGACCCGAGGGAGTTCGACTTGCGGGATTGCGGACGCGGCGAATCGCTGTCACCGCCGCCGCGCTGACCGCGCTTGTTAAAGAATTCCTCGAACAGATCCTCGAACGGTGTTCCAGGGGGGAGCTGCGGCCCGGAACGTCCACTCGGGCGCGCCTCGACGGTGGTGGAGGCGGAGATGTTCACCACCGCGTCGGTGACCTGATCGGCGAGATCGGCGAGGGATTCCGGACCCTTGGCGAAGACCGGCTGCGGCAGCCCGGCCACGGCGACGGAGGTCGCGAGCGAGGCGGCGGCGAGGACCGACCGCATGGAGCGGAACAACGGTCGGGAACGTCGCGCCGAAACGGCGCTCGCAGCGAATTCCATGATCGGCCTCTCGGGGGATGACGATTGCCCTTACAAGTGCCTCACGAAACTCCCGCTCACCGCCGTTCCTCGCTGGAAGCAGGACGGCGCAGTGGGAGTTTTGCGAGAGACACTTAGATCGTCCGCTGTGGCGGGCGATCAAGGGTCAGGCCGGCGAGCGATTCGCCGCCGGCTTGGCTGGGTCGGGAACGGATGCCCGTCTAGCGGCCCGCGCCGCCCGTCGAACCGGTCGTTCCGGTATCAACAGAGGGGTTCCGGCCCGGAGTGCCGGTGCCGCGTGCCGACGTGGTCGGCGCGCGCCCCTGCGGATCGTTGAAGTAGCGGAAGAAGTCCGAGTTCGGGCTGATCACCATGCGGGTGTCGGACGCCTTCAGGCCGTTCTCGTAGGCCTGCATCGACCGGTAGAAGCTGAAGAAATCGGCGTCCTTGCCGTAGGCTTCGGCCAGGATCCGGTTCTTGTCGGCATCGCCCTGTCCGCGCAGGGTCTCGGAGGTCTGGTTCGCTTCCGAGAGCAGCACCGTCACGTCACGGTCCGCCTTCGCCTTGATGGTCGCGGCGATCTGGTCGCCATTGGCGCGGATATCGGCCGCTTCGCGGTTCCGCTCGGTGGTCATGCGCTTGTAGACCGCCGAGCTGTTCTGGGCCGGGAGATCGACCCGGGTCATGCGCAGGTCGACGATCTCCACGCCGAGATCCTTGGCCTGACGGTTCACGTCACCCTGGATCGTGTTCATCAGGTCAGCACGCTGGGTGCGCACGATCGCATCGCGGGTGGAGCGGGCGAGAACGTTGCGCAGCGACGAGTTGGTGAAGCTCGCCAGCAAAGTGTTGGCGCGCGCGATGTTGTTGACCGACTGATAGAATTTCAGCGGGTCGACGATGCGGAAGCGGGCGAAGGCATCGACTTCGAGGATCTGCCGGTCGGCGGTCAGCAGAGTCTGCACCGGCAGGTCGAGGTCCAGCACCCGCTTGTCGAACATCACGAGATTCTCGACGAACGGGATCTTGAAGTAGAGGCCCGGCTTGTCGGTGCCCGTCTGGTTGAGGACGGCGCGGATGCCGCCGAAGCGCAGAACCAGGGCCTGCTGCATTTGGCCGACGGTGAAGACGGATGCGTAGAGGACGACCAGGATGGCGGCCGTGGCGACGATCGCGCCGGTGCGCAGGGAGGACGAGTTCATCGGGCGGCTCCACCGGTGGCGCTGCGGGGACCGAATTCGCCGAGCGGCAGCACCGGCAGCACGCCAGCGGCGGCCCCCGAGGCGGTCGCGGCGGCGCCGCTCTGATCGATGATCACCTTGTTGACCGAGCCCAGGACCCGCTCCATCGTTTCGAGGAAGATGCGCTCGCGGCTGATGGCCGGCGCAACCTTGTACGTCTCGTAGACCTGCTGGAACCGGGCCGCCTGACCCGTGGCCTCGGCGGTCGCCTGGGTCTTGTAGGCTTCGGCCGCCTGGACGATCTGCGCCACCTTCCCCTTGGCCTGCGGGACCTCGCGGCTCGCATAGGTGCGGGCCTCGTTCTGGGCGCGCTCGGCATCCTGCTGCGCCGCGTTCACGTCGATGAAGGCGGGACGCACCTCCGGCGGCGGCTGCACGCTCACGAGCTGGACGACCTCGATGCGCACCCCGGCGCCGTACTCGTCGAGAGCCTTCTGGGTGATTTCCTTGACCTCCTGCGCCACGCTCGACTGCTCGTTGGTGAGGATCGCCTGGATGTTGCGGCGGCCCACCACCTCGCGCATCGCGCTCTCGGCGATGGCCTTGATGGTGCCTTCCGGATTCTCGAGGTTGAAGACGAAATCCGACGCCTTCAGCGGGTTCACCCGCCACTGCACCTCGAAATCGAGATCGACGATGTTCTCGTCGCCGGTGAGCATCAGGCTCTCCTCTGGCATGTCGCGGGTGCGCGCCTGCCCGCCGAGCCCGGCGCGGTAGCCTACTTGGATGCTGTTAACCTGGCCGACATTCGGTTTGGTCACGGCACCGATCGGATAGGGGAAATTGTAGTTGAGGCCCTGGCCCGTGGTGCTGGTGTAGCGCCCGAAGATCGTCTCGATGCCGACCTGCTGGGGTGCCACGGTGTAGAAACCGGTCAGCAGCCAGGCCGCCACCACGAGGCTACCGGCGATGAGCACGCCCTTGCCGCCGCCCATGGCCCCGCCCGGCATCACGCCGCGCAGGCGATCCTGGCCGCGCCGGAGAAGGTCCTCG
>JAKONB010000205.1 GCA_022702195.1 Beijerinckiaceae bacterium
TCCCCATCGGCCCAGCAAACGGGTCGGTCGGCGGGGGCATTTCCTCCCCCGAACACGCCGCCCTGTCCCGAGCCCATGGTCGTAACGAGCCGTCGCCCGGGGCGGTGGCGACCGAAGCCACCGACGCGGGCACCGCCCCGCCGCCCCCAGCCCCACCGGTCGGTCTCCGGCGGGGCTCCCGATGCATCGGGCGGCAGGTACGCGGATATGGGCAGAGAATAGGAATATTGTCAAGACATATCGGGTGCTGCCGGATGAGGAAACCCGGTTGCGGCGATTGACCGGCCCCGCGGCGGGGCGCAAAACCCCACACCGTTCAAGCTGTGCCATTCTGGATTCAGGGAAAGCCGCCGTGTCACTGCACCGCGTGAGCCTCGCGCTCGTAGCCCTCCTCGCCGCCGCCCTGGTCTCCGCCTGCAAGCCGACCGCCTCCGCGCCGCCGGTGGTCGCGGCCGCGCCGGTCGTCGCGGCCAAGCTGCCCGAGGGCACGGGCTGCGGCCCCACCATCGCCCGCACCCAGGCGGTGGTCGACAGCGACATCGCCACCGAGAACCTGAACAGGGCGGTGGGCGAGCGGTTCAGCGCCGATCTGCACCGCGCCGCCGAGGCCTGCCAGGCCGGCCGGGACCGCGAGGCCCTGGGCCTGCTCGCCGCCGCGAAGGCGCGCTACGGCTACCGCTGAAGCGTCCTGCGGCGACGGCCCCCCAGTCGGGCGGGTGCCGTGGCACCGGCCCACTCCTCTCACCCGCCATGCACCCGGCTCAGATAGGCCCGCACGAAACCCGGCATCCGGGCCGGATCGATGTCGGCCTGTCCGCGCGCGGTGACGAAGCCGGCCAGCTCCGGATCGGCCTCCGCCCGGCGATGCCGCTCCATCCGGGCGCGCAGCGCCTCCGCATCCTCGGCAAAGCGCACCGGCCGCAAGACGGCCATCTGCCCCTCCCCCGCCAGCAGCCACCAAACCTCCGGGGCCTCGGCCGGGAGGCTCAGGCCCGTTTCCTCGAAAAATTCCCGCTCGGCGCTGCCGGCGAGATCGACGAGGCCCTCCGCCCGCAGGTCGGCGAGGTCGGGGGTGCCGCAGGGAAAATAGACTTGGCCGGCATTGGCGGTGTGGGCGCCCATGACCCCGAGCAGGACGGCGCCGTCGCTGGCCACCGGCACGATGGCCGCGAAGGCGTTGGCGACGCCGGGATCGGGGGAACCTGCATCGCGAAACCCGAGGAATTGCGAGAACGCCACCTCGAACAGGTCCACCGCGCAGGCGGTGCCGTCGATCCGCCAGCCGCAGGTGAGGAGAACCCGGCCGTCGAACATCGCCGGACGCTCCGCGTGGCGGCGCTGCCAATTGGCCGCGATGGCCCCGGCCTCGTCCCGCGCCCAGCCCCAATCATGGGGGACGAGGCGGGCCGTGGGCCGGTCGATGCGGGTGACCGCGAACGGGTCAGACACGCAGGGTGCCCTCGGCGATCACCACGGCCGAGCCGCCGACCTCCACCGAGCGCAGGGCACCGGAGGCGACGCAGACCTGAAGCAGGATCTCGCTGGGCCGCCCCATGGCCACACCCTGGTGGATGACGAGGTCGTGCTCGCCGTCGCCGAGCTTCTCGAACTGCATCATCACCCCGGCGAAGGCCGCCGCGGCCGATCCGGTGGCCGGGTCCTCGGGCACGCCAAGATGGGGGGCGAACATCCGGGCCTGGTAGCGGCGCCCCGGCCCCTCAGGATCGGGGGTGTAGAGATAGAGCGAGGTGGGCTCGTCCAGGGCCGCGAGGGCGGCGGCGTCCGGCCGGGCGGCGTCGAGGGCCGCCCGGTCGAGCAGAGGCACGAAGAGGAAACCGTGCCCGACCCCATGCCGGCTCGGCGCGTGGCGCCCGAAGCCGATCTGGCGCGGGGCGAGGCCGAGGGCGGCGGCCAGGAGATCGGCGCTAGGCCCGTCCCCCCGGAAGTCCGGCAGAACCGGCATCTTGAAGCGGGCGCAGCCGCGCCCGTCCCCCGGCTCGACCACGCAGGCCAGGGTGCCGATGCCCTCCTCCAGGCCGAAGGCCACCGCATCGGTCTGCCCCGCATGGGCATCCCGCAAGGCCAGCAAGACGGCGGTGCCGATGGTCGGGTGGCCGGCGAAGGGCAATTCGCGCAGGGGCGTGAAGATGCGCAGGGAAGCCCGGTGGCGCGCCTCGGCGGGGGGACGCACGAACACCGTCTCGGACAGGTTGAACTCCCCGGCGATCCGCTGCATCGCCGCCGTGTCGAGCCCCTCGGCATCGAGCACCACGGCCAGTGGATTGCCGGCCAGGGCGATGTCGGTGAACACGTCGAGGGTGACGAAGCGACGGGCCATGGGCGGGTGTCCCTGATGCGGTGAACCGGATGCGGGTGAGAGGCGAGCCTGGAGCATCGTCCCGGGAAGCGGATCCGGAGCGACGCTCTGGGTTATCGATTGTGCATCGTCTTTTTCCAAAAGCCGGCAACCACCCTTCGGGACGATGCGCTAGACCGGCTCCACCGGGAAGGTCTCGCTCGGGGCGACGAACTCGTCCTGCGCGGCGACGGTGAGGATCTCGCGGGAGCCCGCCTCCGCCGTGCGCCGCAGGAGACCGTAGATCGAGGCCCCGGCCATCCCGAGTGCCAGGGCCGCCGAGCCGGTGCGGGCGTAATGCACGAGGAACAGGGCCGCGATGGCATCGCCCGCGCCGTTGACGTCGAGGGTGAGCCGGGGGGTCCGCAGCAGCCAGAACTGGCCGCCCTCCCCCGCCATCAGGTCGATGGCATCGGCCGGCGTCGCGTCGGTGATCAGCGAGGTGATCAGCACCACGCGCGGCCCCAGGGCCTGAACGGCCGCCAGGGCGGCTTTCGCCTCCGCCAGGGTGCCGGTGGGCAGGCCCGAGAGATGGTTCAGCTCGAACTGGTTGGGGGTGACGATGTCGGCGGCCGGCACCGCCTCGGCCCGCATGAATTCCGGGATGCCGGGGCGCACGTAGATGCCCCGGTCGGTGTCGCCCATCACCGGGTCGCAGGCGTAGAGCGCCGCCGGGTTGGCGCTGCGCACGGCGGCCACCGCCCGGACGATGGCGGTGCCGATATCGGCCGAGCCCATATAGCCCGACAGCACCCCGTCGCATCGGGCGAGCACCCCGCGCTCGGCGATGCCGGCCATCAGATCCTCGATCGACGGGCCGTCGAAGACCCGGCCGCGCCAGGCGCCGTAGCCGGTGTGATTGGAGAATTGCACCGTGTGAATCGGCCAGACCTCGACGCCGAGGCGCTGCATCGGAAACACCGCCGAGGCGTTGCCGACATGACCATAGGCGACGTGGGACTGGATCGAGAGGATGTTCAAGCGGCGCTCCCTCGGGGACATCGTGCGGGCCGGGCGAACGGATCGGCCCGCTCCTCCCTTATCCGGTTTGTCGCACCCCCGCACCCCGTCGGCGGCCGGCTGGCCCGCCCCCCTCAACCCTCACCAGAGCCATTCATGACGTTCGACGCGCTCCGCACCACCACCCTCGCCTTCGTCGAGGCGCATCAGGGCTGGACGCCGCTCATCGTGGGGGGACTCGCCTTCTGCGAATCGCTCGCCGTCCTGTCGCTCTTCGTGCCCGCGACGGTGCTGCTCCTCGGCATCGGCGCCCTGATGGGGTCGGTCGGCATCCCGTTCCTGCCGGTGATGCTGGCCGGCGCCTTCGGCGCGGCGCTCGGCGACTGGATCTCCTATGAGTTCGGCCACCATTACAAGGAGGGCGCCAAGGGGATGTGGCCCCTCAGCCGCTACCCGGCGATGGTCACGCGCGGGGAGGAGTTCTGCCGCCGCTGGGGGGCGGGAGGCGTCGCCATCGGCCGCTTCTTCGGCCCGGCCCGGGCGGTGGTGCCGCTGGTGGCCGGGATTTTCGGGGTCAAGCGCCTGCCGTTCCAGGTGGCCAACGTGCTCTCGGCCCTGGTCTGGGCCTTCGCCATGCTGGCCCCGGGGGCGGGCCTTCTCGGCTACCTGAAGGGCTGACGCCGATGCGCGTGTTTCCGCCCGAGCGCATCGTCTGCCTCACGGAAGAGACGGTGGAGACGCTCTACCTGCTGGGCGAGGAGGACCGCATCGTCGGCGTCTCGGGCTACGCAGTGCGCCCGGCCCGGGTCCGCCGCGAGAAACCGCGCGTTTCGGCCTTCACCAGCGCGGACCTGCCGAAGATCCTGGCGCTCGCACCCGACCTCGTCCTCGCCTTCTCGGACATGCAGGCCGACATCGTCGCGGATCTTGCCCGCGCCGGCATCGCCGTCCACCTGTTCAACCAGCGCGACCTCGCCGGCTGCCTCGCGATGATCCGAACCGTCGGGGCGCTCGTCGGCGCGGCGGAGCGGGCCGATGCCCTGGCAAGCCGCTTCGCGGACGGGCTCGACGCGGCCGCGCGGGAGAGGGCGGACCGGCCGCGTCCGAGGGTCTATTTCGAGGAATGGGACGACCCGCTGATCTCCGGCATCGGCTGGGTCTCGGAGCTGATCGGGCTGGCCGGGGGCGACGACGTCTTCCCGGAGGTGAGCCGGCAGGCGGCGGCCAGGGACCGAATCGTGACCTCCGAGAGGGTGATCGCCGCGCGGCCCGACGTGATCCTCGCCTCCTGGTGCGGCAAGCGGGTGAACGTGGAGCGCATCCGCGCGCGACCTGGCTGGGACGCGATCCCCGCCGTGGCGGCGGGGCGCATCCACGAGATCAAGTCGCCGCTGATCCTCCAGCCGGGGCCGGCGGCGCTCACTGACGGATTCGCGGCGATCCGGGCGGCGCTGGAGGATTGGCGACCGGGTCGCAGGTGACAGGAGGGCCTCCGGCTGGTTTTGATGGGCTGATCCCGATTCGGCACAGCCCCAGAATCAAGCCCCCGAGATTCATGTCCGCAGCCCTTGCTCATGCGATCCTGCCCCCCGACCGGCGGCAATCGCCCACCGCGCTCCAGGTCCAGCGCGGCGTGCGCCGGCTCTTTGCCGAACTCGGTCATGTGACGATCCCGGAATTCTCCCTCGCCAACGGCCGCAGGGCCGACGTGATCGCCCTGTGCCCGGCCGGGCGGCTCACCATCTTGGAGATCAAGTCGAGCGTGGCGGATTTCCGCGCCGACCGGAAATGGCCGGATTACCGCGACTTCTGCGACCGCTTCTACTTCGCGATCCCCGAGACCCTCTCGACCACCCTCACCCCGGAGGAGGCCGGCCTCATCGTCGCCGACGCGTTCGGGGCCGCGATCCTGCGCGATCCCGCCGAGCACGTCTTGAGCGGCGCGCGCCGCAAGGCCGTGACCCTGCGCTTCGCTCACAACGCCGCTCGGCTGCTCCACGCCCTGGCCGATCCGGGGGCGATCCGCGAGGGCGCGCTGTAAGGGACGGCGGTGTCGGCAAGCGGGCCGACGCCCGGGGCGGGTCCATCCCGAGAAGAGGGACGGGGGCGAAGCCGCGTCCACGCCGAGGCCGGTTCAGACGCCGATCGACGCCCTCACTCGAAGCCCGCCGGGCGGAACCCGGCGGGCAGCCGGGAGAAGCGGCGGAGCCTCAGACTTCCCAAGAACAGCCTGTGCTCCGTGCGCAGCAGATCGGGGGCGAAACCGGACTTCCGGCAGCCGCGGAGCGAGGGCACGTTGTCGCTCTCGACGAATGTCATCACGTAGCGACAGCCGAGATCGGCGGCCCGTTCGGCGATCAGGGCCATGGCGGATGGCATGATGCCGTTGCCGCGATAGGCGGCGGGCGTGTAGGCGTTCTCCAGCAACGCCTCGTCCCGGTTCAGGACGGGAAACCAGGTCCGGGGAAAGAAGGCCTGGATCTTGGCGTTCTGGTCGGGTCCCATCAGCCATTGGCAATAGCAGGGGCGACCGTCGCGCTGGTCGACGGCCACGTAGCATCGATCGATGCGCGCTTGGTAATGGGCGTACCGGACCGCCAGCTCGATCTTCTCCTTCCGGTCGAGGACGGTGCGATCCGTGTCGAAGAACGTGGCGGCGTCCGCGGCCCGGAATTCGCGGACCGCGATGGGAATTTTCGCCTTCGGTGCGGCAAAGGGAACGCGCAGGTCGCGACGCAGACCATACGTCGTTCGCCGCTCGTAGATCACGCCGGCGCACCGCTTCACGAATATCGAGAACTTCCGCTCGCGGAGCAGCTCCAGAGCTACCAATACCGAATTCGGGATCGTTAGCATGGCGTCCTCGCACGTATTTTTAGCGTTTTATTACTTATATTTATAGAAAACAGCGATCCTAGCGAAGATTTTTTGCTTCGGACCGGCCATCGAACAACCGATCATCCGCGGATCGGGCGCGGTGGACCCAGGCAATTCTCTGCATTGACCGTGATCGAAACCATAGCGGCATCCGCCATAGCCGTCATGCGCGGCATACGATGCGCCGGAGTGATCATCGGTCGTAGCACCCTATCGAAACGACCGCCCCAGATTAAAGGCGCGGGCATTTCGTGGCGTCAGAGCTTGTGCCGCCCCGCGACGATCCGGGATGCGGCGGCGGCGGCGCGCCGATGTCCGGCTCGATGCGTCGGCGTCATCGACGGCGGACCGGCGGGAGCCCGGCCGGCGCCGGGCCGCCGCCCCGTCCGAGCCTCCCTCACGACACCTGCCCGGCGCGGCGGCGCGAGACCGTGGCGAGGGCAGCCAGATCCTTGTCACCGTCGCCGTGGCTGATCGCCTCGATCAGGCCGTCGCGCAGGACGCTCGCGAAGGGCATCGGCACGCCGGTGGCGCCCGCCGCGGCGAGCGCGAGGCCGATATCCTTGGCGCCGAGGCGCAGGCCGAAGCCCGGCGGCTCGTAACGCGCGGCGGCGATGGAGGCGCCGTAGCCCTTGTAGACCGGCGAGGCGAACAGGGTGTTGTTCAGGAGGTCGAGGAGGTCGGCCCCCGCCACCCCATGGCCTTCGGCGAGCGCGACGGCCTCGCCCATGGCCTCGATGGCCGAGACCAGCATGAAATTGCCCGCGAGCTTGACCGCGTTGGCCCGGTGCGGCTCCGGCCCGAAGCCCCAGGTCTTCGCGCCCATCGCGTCGAGCAGCGGCCGGGCGCGGGCGATGGCCTCCGGATCGCCCGCCGCCACGATGTTGAGCGTCCCCGCCTGCGCCACGTCGGGCCGGCCGAAGACCGGGGCGGCGATGTAGGGCACGCCCGCGCGGCCATGGATCGCCGCGAGTTCCTGCGCCAGAGCCACCGAGATCGTGCTCATGGAGAGATGGAGGCCAGGCGGATGGGCGCCGTCGAGCAGGCCGCCCTCCACGACGACCGACCGCAGGGCCGCGTCGTCGGCCAGCATGGTGATCGCCGCGTCACCCGCGAAGGCCTCGGCGGCCGTGGCGACCGGATGGACGCCCTCCAGCCCTTCGGCGGCGGCCGGGTTGCGGTTCCAGACCCGGACCCGGTGGCCGCCCCGCACCAGGCTCGCCGCCATGCCCCGGCCCATCCGGCCCAGTCCGATCACGCCCACATCCATGTCATTCGCTCCCGTCAGTCCCGGTCCGCCGCCCGGCGCTCGGGCTCAATGGCCATTCAGGAAATCGAGCATCGTCGCGTTGAAGCGGTCGGTGGCCTCCATGTGGACGAGATGGCCGATCCCCGCAAACACCTCGGCGCGACCGTTGGACATCTGTGCTGCCAGCGCTCTCGCATGGGCGGCGTTCTGACCCATGCCGGCTCGCAGGGCCTGCGGGGCGAAGGATTTTCCGGGGGCGTTGTGGTCGTTCTCCCCCATGACGAACAGCGTCGGCACCTGGATCAGCGGGATCTCGTGGACCACCGGCTGGCCCCAGATGATCTGGTAGGAATTCACGAAGGATTGGAGCCAACGCGGATAGTCGCCCGACCCCTTCACCCGCTCGCGCAGGGATACGAACGGTTCGATGGCCGAGTCCGGCAGGGAGAGGGCGTAGTTGGTCATGAGCTGGCGGCGATAGGAGTCGGCGGTGGCGTCACCCTCCAGACGCAGCAGGGTGGCGTCGGAGACCGGTGGCACCGTGAACCGGTAATCCTCCAGGCCGATCGGGGCCTCCAGCACGAGGCTGTTCACCCGGTCCGGCGCGTTGCGGGTCAGCCGCACGGCGAGCATGCCGCCCATGGAATGGGCCACCAGGTCGATGCGGGGCAATTGCAGCGCATCGAGCAGGGCCACGGTCTCGGCGGCCATCACGTCGAAGCTGAACGGCCGCACCGGCTTCGACGACTTGCCGAAGCCGAGCTGATCGGGCGCCACCACGCGGTACCCGGCGCGCGTCAGCACCGCGATCACCGGCTGCCAGTAGCTCGACGGAAAATTGCGCCCGTGCAGGAGCAGCACGGTGCGCCCGTTGGGATTGTCCGCCGCCGGCACGTCCATGTAGGCGAGGCGCTGGCGCTCGCCGTCGCGGGTGAGGTCGAGGAAACGCACCGGATACGGATAGGCGAAGCCCTCGAGGCCGATGCCCAGGGGCGTGGTCTCCTCGGCGCGCGGGGTCGCCGGCAGGAGAGCGAGACCGGCGGCGAGGAGCAGGACCGGAAGGCGCATGGGAGGTTTCCTGTCGGCACGCCCAGGGACGGGTTTGCGAGCGATGCCCGCGCGGGCGTGACCGGGACGTGACATAGGGCACTTGCGAAACCGGGAGGAGAGCGCCACCCGGTCTGCCTGATGACGAACGCGGCCGGCGAGCCTGATCGACCCACGCCCGATCAACCGATGGACGGCCTGCCGATCCGGGAGCGCATGCTGGCGCTGCTGGCGATCGGCCTGGCCATGACCATGGCGGTGCTCGACGGCGCCATCGTCAACGTCGCCCTGCCGGTGATGGCCAAGGATCTGGCGGTGGACCCGGCCTCGGCGATCTTCGTCACCAACGCCTTCCAGATCGCGGTGACGGCGGCGCTGCTGCCCCTGGCCTCGCTCGGCGACATCCTGGGCTACCGCAGGATCTACCTGTCCGGCCTCGTCTTGTTCACCGTCGCCTCGCTGGCCTGCGCCCTGTCGCCCTCGCTGAACTGGCTCATCGCCGCCCGGGTGGCGCAGGGACTGGGCGCCGCCGGCATCATGAGCGTCAACATCGCCCTGGTGCGCTTCATCTATCCGCATCGGCTGATCGGCCGGGGCGTCGGCAACGTCGCGCTGGTGGTGGCGATGGCCTCGGCGGCGGGACCCACCGTGGCGGCCGGCATCCTGTCGGTGGCGACATGGCCCTGGCTGTTCCTCGTCAACCTGCCGGTGGGTGCCCTCGCGCTCGCCATCGGCGCCCGGACGCTGCCGGTGACGCCCACCAGCGGCCACCGCTTCGACGGGGTGAGCGCGCTGCTCAACGCGCTCACCTTCGGGCTGCTGATCATCGGCGTCGATGGGCTCGGCGAGCCGGCCGGGCGCGGCCTCGCCCTGGCCGAGATCGGGGCCGCCCTGGCCATCGGCACGGTGTTCGTGCGCCGTCAGGCGCGGATGGCGGCGCCGCTCCTGCCCGTGGACCTCATGCGGATCCCGGCCTTCGCCCTCTCGATGGCGACCTCCATCGCCTCCTTCGCCGCGCAGATGATGGCCTACGTGGCCCTGCCGTTCTACTTCCAGGACGTGCTGCACTTCTCGGAGACCCGCACCGGGTTCCTGATGACGCCCTGGCCCATCGCCATCGCGCTGGCGGCGCCGCTCTCGGGGCGGCTCTCCGACCGCTACACCCCCGGCCTGATCAGCGGTTTCGGCCTCGCTGTGCTGTCGGCCGGCATCTGCGCCGTCGCCCTGCTGCCCCCCGACGCCTCGGCCCTCGATATCGGCTGGCGGCTCGCCCTGTGCGGCCTCGGCTTCGGCACGTTCCAATCGCCCAACAACCGGATCATCGTGACGAGCGCGCCACGCTCGCGCAGCGGGGGGGCGAGCGGGATGCAATCCACCGCGCGGCTCACCGGCCAATCCCTCGGCGCCGCCCTGGTGGCGGTGATCTTCGGCCTCCATGCGGGCGGGGGCGCCGCCGGGCCGGTGGCGGCCGCCCTGTGGTGCGCGGCGGGCCTCGCCGCCTTCGGTTCGGTGGCGAGCGTGATGCGGCGGCTGCCGGAGGGCTGATCCCCCGTGAGACACCGGGGCGCGGAGGCCCCGTGGCCGGATCGCCCCGTCGGGCGTTGACCCGGCGCAGCGACAACCACGGAGGCCATCCATGGATATCGATCTCACGGGCCGGCGCGCCCTCGTCACGGGCTCCACCGGCGGCATCGGCTACGCCATCGCCAAGGCCCTGGCCGAACTCGGCGCCACGGTGGCGGTGAACGGGCGCACGCCGGAGCGCGTGCGCGACGCCATCGCGACGCTCAAGAAGCAGACCGGCAGCCATTGCTTCATCGCCGCCCCGGGTGACGTGGCCCATGCCGCCGGGGTCGAACGGGTCCGCTCGGGGCTGCCGGAGGTGGACATTCTGGTGAACAACACCGGCATCTTCGAGCCGAAACCCTTCTTCGACATCCCGGACGAGGATTGGCAGCGCTTCTTCGAGACCAACGTGATGAGCGGCGTGCGCCTGTCGCGGGTCTACACCCCCGGCATGGTCGCGCGCAGCTGGGGCCGCGTGGTCTTCATCGCGAGCGAATCGGCCATCAACATCCCGCCGGAGATGGTGCATTACGGGATGACCAAGACGGCGCAGCTCGCGGTGTCGCGCGGGCTCGCCGAGACCGTGTCGGGCACCGGCGTCACGGTGAACAGCGTGCTGCCGGGGCCGACCCTCTCGGAGGGCGTGGCCGACTTCCTCGCCAAGATGGCGCCGGGCGGGGACTCCAATCCCACCACCGCCGACCTCGAGGCGATGGGCCGCCAGTTCATCGCCGACCACCGGCCGAGTTCCCTGCTGGGGCGGCTCGCCACCGTGGAGGAGGTCGCCAATATGGTGGCCTATGTCTGCAGCCCGGCGGCGAGCGCCACCAGCGGCGCCGCCCTGCGGGTGGATGGCGGAGCGGTCCGCAGCATCACCTGACCGCCCCGCCGGCGTCTTGAAACCGTCTCCCGACGCCGCTATCGCCGACGCGACGATGGCGGACGGGCGCGCACGCGCTCAGCGCCGAAATGGTGGCCGGTGCGGCGTCAAAGAGCGCGTCGAAACAGGATGTTGGAGACGTGACCCGATCCAGCGGGATGGGGTCACGCGTCTCGAGAGGGATGCTGCCATGACCGAGATACGCCCCCGCCGCTCGCTCCTCTCCCTGCCCGGCTCGCATGCCCGCGCGCTGGAGAAGGCGCAGGGCCTGCCCGCCGACGCGGTGATGATCGACCTCGAGGATGCGGTGGCGCCCGAGGCGAAGGCGGCGGCCCGCGCATCCGTCGCCGAGGCGGTGGCCGCGCGCCGCTTCGGCCGCCGCGAGGTGGTGGTGCGCATCAACCCCCTCGAAACGCCCTGGGGCGAGGCGGATCTCGCCGCCATCGCGCCGGCCGGGCCGGACGCGATCCTGGTGCCGAAGGTGAGCGGGCCGGATGCCCTGGTGGCCGTGGGCTCGCGTCTGCGCCGCCTCGGCGCCCCCGACCGCACCCATGTCTGGGCGATGATCGAGAGCCCGATGGCGATCCTGCACATCGCCGAGATCGCCAGTTCCGCGCGCGACGTGGACACCCGCCTCGCCTGCCTGGTGCTGGGTCCCAACGACCTCGCCAAGGCGAGCCGGGTGCGGCTCGCCGCCCCCGGCCGGGCGCCGCTGATGCCCTGGCTGATGGGGACGATCGCCGCCGCCCGCGCCTACGAGATCGACGTGATCGACGGCATCTACAACGCGTTCCGGGATGCCGAAGGGTTCCGGGCCGAGTGCGAGCAGGGCCGCGATTGCGGGTTCGACGGCAAGATGCTGGTCCATCCCGACCAGATCGCCACCGCCAACGCCACGTTCGGCCCCACCGCGGAGGCCGTGGCCGAGGCCCGCGCGATCATCGCCGTCTTCCAGGCCCCCGAGAATGCCCATCGGGGCGCCGTCGCGTTCGAGGGGCGGATGATCGAGCGCCTGCACGCCGTGGACGCCGCGCGCGTCGTCGCCATGGCCGAGGCCATCGCGGCGCGCCACCCGTGAGCCTGCCCCTGCGGGTCGAACTCCGCCTCCTCGACCCGCGCCTGACCGGCTGGGGGTTTCCGCGCTGGGGCTCCGAGGCGGCGGCCGGGCTCGACCTCCAGGCCTGCCTCGACGCACCGCTCGCGCTGGCCCCCCAGGCCCCGGCGGTCCTGATCCCGGCGGGCTTCGCGGCGATCATCCGGGACCCGGATTGGTGCGCGATGATCTATCCGCGCTCCGGCCTCGGGCACCGCGACGGCCTCGTGCTCGGCAACGGCGTCGGGGTGATCGACGCGGATTACGAGGGGCCGCTGATGGTCTCGGCCTGGAACCGCAATCCGCCGGGGTCGGCCGCCCCGATCACCATCCGGCCCGGCGAGCGCATCGCCCAGCTCGTCTTCACCCGCATCACCCGCCCGCACGTCACCGTGACGGAGGGGCCGGGTCCCTCGACCACCGGCCGCGGACAGGGCGGCTTCGGCTCCACCGGTGTGGAATAGGCCCCGCCCCTCCCCGGCGCAGCGGCGCCGGGGATCGCGTCAACGGTCACGCCCGTTCAGCGATCCGACAGATCGGCCGGAGTAGAACACCTCAACGGCCGAGCTTTCGACGCCCCTCCCCGACACGAACGATTGTTTCCGCAATATTTCGCAGAAACACGATCGTCTCGCCTTTGATTAAGATCGCATGAATAGCGGTTTCAGACCGCATTAAACCGCGCAGCCCTAGCACCGGCATCGACAGGACGGCAGAGCGATCTCCCGATGTGCAGAGTCACATCGCCAGCCATGCGCGGGAGATCCGATTGGCCGTCCCCCACCGAACGGTGAGTAGCGATGCCCCACGATCAGAGCGATGCGCGGCTGTGCGTCATCCCCGGCGCCCAGGCCCCGCCAGGTCTGGCCCAGGCCCCGCCAAGTGTGGGGACCCCGCCACGTGTGGAGGCCGGACCCGTCGGTCACGCTCCGCCCGCCCCGACCGGCAGGCCGAAGAACGGCCTCCGCCTGGATGCGGAGAGCCGCCGCCGGATCGGCCGCAACCTGCGGGTGCTCTACGGCGACGTTCTGAGCCAGCCCCTGCCGGAGCGGTTCGCGGCACTCCTGGCCGACCTCTCCGCCCGCGACGAGACGGGAGGGGCCGCATGACCGGCCACGCCCTGCAACCGGTCGGCACGCCGCGCGGCGCCGACGACGAGATGCGCCATCTCCTGCTCGGTGCCATTCCGGCGCTGAGGGCCTTCGCCTTCTCGCTCACCTACGACCTGGACCGGAGCGACGACCTCGTTCAGGACACCCTGGTGCGCGCCTGGACCAAGGCGGACAGCTTCACCCGCGGCACCAACCTCACCGCCTGGCTGTTCACGATCCTGCGCAACCTGTTCTACTCCGAGCAGCGCAAGCGCAAGCGCGAGGTCGAGGATGCGGACGGGCACCATGCCGGGCGGCTCACCAGCCTGCCCGAGCAGGAGATCCGCGTCGAGATGCGGGAGTTTCAGGTGGCGCTGAACCTCCTGCCGTTCAGCCAGCGCGAGGCCCTCGTCCTCGTGGGCGCCCAGAACTTCACCTACGAGGAGGCCGCCGCGATCTGCGGCGTCGCCGTGGGGACCATGAAGAGCCGGGTGAGCCGCGCGCGGGTGCGGCTGATCGAGGCGCTGGGCATGACCGGCACCGACGAGATCGGCGCCGACGCCTTCACCCGGGCGGCCCTCGGCGCCGGTCCATGAGACGTCCATGACACCGAGGCGGGCGCCGCGCCCGCCCCGGTGGACGGGGCCCGGTTCATGGACAGGGTCATGCCGGGTCTCTATTGGGCTTGGCCTTGATGCAGAACGCTCAAGGCCCCGCCGCCCCCCTGGCGCTCCCCTTCGGACTCCGCCCATGCGCGCGCTGATCGACCTCGTCCGCATCCTGCGCGGGCGCGAACGGTTCCGGCTGGCGCTGATCGCCCTCGGCCTGGCGCTCGCCGCCCTGCTCGAGGTGGTGGGCGTCGCCTCGGTGGTCCCGTTCCTCACCCTGGTGGGCGATCCGAGCGCCGGCGGGCGGATTCCCTACCTCGCGCAGATCCGCGACGCCCTCGGCCTCACGAACGACCGCACCTTCCTGCTGGCGACCGGCGCGGCGGCCCTCGTCGCCATCCTGACCACCAGCGTGGTCAATGCCGCGCTGACCTTCGCCCAGCTCCTGTTCACCAACCTCACCGGCTACGGCCTCGCCCGCCGCCTGCTCGCCCGCTACGTCGACCGCGAGCGGCTGTTCTTCGCCCATGCCAACAGCGCGGAACTCGCCAAGAACGTGCTGTCGGAGACCGACAGGCTGGTGACCGGGGTGCTGACCCCGATCACCGTCATCGCCTCGCGCAGCTTCTCGGCGCTGGCGGTGATCGTCTTCCTGGTCTTCTACGCGCCGCGCCTCGCCCTGATCCTCGGCGGCGGCTTCGGCGGACTCTACGTTCTCCTCTACCTCGTCATGCGGGCGCGGCTCGCCCGGATCGGCGCCCGGGCGGTGACCGACAACGAGCGGCGCTACCGGGTGGTGCAGGAGACCTTCGGGGCGCTCACCGAACTGAAGCTCTACGGCCGCGCCGGCACCTTCTCCGCCGCCTTCGACGCCCCCGCCCGGGCCTATGCGCAGGCCACCGCCGCGAGCCTGCTCACCGGCCAGTTGCCGCGCTTCGTGATCGAATCCCTGGCCTTCGGCGGCGTCATCGTCGTGGTCCTGTTCGCCCTGGCGCAGGGGCTGGACACCGCCGGCCTGCTGCCGCTCCTCGGGCTTTTCGCCTTCGCGGGCTACCGGATGCTGCCGGCCTTCCAGAACATCTTCAATGCGGTGGCCCAGTTGCGCTTCTATCTGCCGGCCGTGCGCGTGGTGGTGGACGAATTGGCCGGCGAGCGCCCGGCGCCCCCCCGTACGGCCGAGCGCCTGCCCTTCGGGTCGGCCCTGCGCCTGTGCGGCGTCGGTTTCGACTATGCGCCGGATCGCCCGACCCTCCACCCGCTCGACCTGACGATCGCGGCCCATACGGTCGTGGGGATCGTCGGACGCACGGGTTCGGGCAAGTCGACCCTGATCGGCCTCATCCTCGGCATCCTCACACCGACCACCGGGACCATCACGGTCGACGGGAAGGCCCTCGACGCGCAGACCCTTCCGGCTTGGCAGAACCGCATCGGCTACGTGCCGCAGGACGTCTTCCTCATCGACGGCACGGTGGCGGAGAACATCGCGCTCGGCTTTCCCCCCGCCTCCATCGACCGGGCGGCCATGGAGCGCGCCGCGCGGCTCGCGGGCATCCACGACGTGGTGATGGGCCTGGAGCGGGGTTACGAATCCGGGGTGGGCGAGCGCGGGGTGCGGCTCAGCGGCGGTCAGCGCCAGCGGCTCGGCATCGCGCGCGCGCTCTATCACGACCCGGACGTGATCGTCTTCGACGAGGCCACCAGCGCCCTCGACGGCGAGACCGAGGCCGCCGTGATGGCGGCCATCGCCGCCCTGTCGGGCCGGCGGACCATCATCCTGATCGCCCACCGGCTGACGAGTCTGGCGCGCGCCGACATCGTCCACGTCCTGGAGGCCGGCCGCCTCGTCGCCTCGGGCAGGCCGGCGGACGTGCTGCCCGCTTCCCCGGCCGTCCCGGCCCAGGCCTGATCCGGGGTCGAGGTCCGAATCTGCTTCCGTTTGCAAGGGATTGGACGGAATCAGCCATATACCGATCCCGCCCGCGTCGGCTATCCTCCCCGAGCCGGACAGGGCCTGCGAGACGCCATCCCTTCGGCCTCTCGCCGGCCGGTCCGGAGATCAGACGACATGGTGTGCATGGTGGTGGACGTTTCCCGCGAGAACACGACGGACCTCATCGATCCGCTGCTGCTGGACAACCAGCTCTGCTATGCCCTCTACGCGGCCGCGCATCGCATGACGAAGTCTTACCGCCCGTTCCTGGAGCGGCTCGGCCTCACCTATCCGCAATATCTCGTGCTGCTGGTGCTGTGGGAGACCGATGGCGTCACCGTCTCGGAGATCGGCCGGCGCCTGCGCCTGGATTCCGGCACCCTGACGCCGGTCCTCAAGCGCCTCGAACTCGCGGGCCTTCTGGTCCGCAGCCGGCGCCGCAGCGACGAGCGCGAGGTCGAGATCGTGCTCACCCCGCGCGGGGCTGATCTGCGCGCGGAAGCGACGGGGGTTCGTGAGGCGGTCATGTGCCAACTCAACCTGTCCGAACCCGAGGTGCAGGCCATGCGGGCGGACCTCAACGCGCTCATCGAATCCCTGAGCAGCGCCGGATAGGCGGTCGTGGGGCTGCGATGAGTCGCCGGGCAGATCTCGGCGCCCGGCCTCGCCCGCCCGAGGAATATCGCCGTGCATCGAGCCCCGGCGGCGGACGAAATCTCGAGGATGTTTGGGTAAAATTTTAACTTGAGCGACGCCGTCATTTCCCCGATACGCGGTCGTCGCCGACCGATTCCGGCTCGACGACTTTCCCCGTTGAGCCCGAGCGAGACACGCCGCACGTGTTTGCCTGCCGAACAGACACAGACCACGCGATCGGGCCAGCCGGGGGGCATGACCGACGCATGTCCCCCGGGGCGATCCTGAATTCACGGCGCATTCCGGTCGAACCCGGCCGGCATCGGGACGTTGGCCCACGATGAGCGCAGCCGCAGCAGACCTGGACCAGGAACCCCGACGTCAGGTCGGAGCGCTCCCATACCGGCGCAAGTCGGACGGTTCGATCATGATCATGCTGATCACGTCGCGCGAGAGCCGGCGCTGGGTCATTCCCAAGGGCTGGCCGATGAAGGGGCGCAAGCCCTACGACGCGGCGGCCCGCGAGGCCTACGAGGAGGCCGGGTTGATCGGCTCCATCGGCAAGCGTCCGCTCGGCTTCTATCTGTACGAGAAGCGCCTGAAGAGCCGCGACTCCGTACGGTGCCAGGTCAAGGTGTTCCCCCTCGAAGTGCGCAAGCAGCTCAAGCACTGGCCCGAGCAGCACGAGCGCGACGATCACTGGTTCACCCCCTCGGACGCCGCCGAAGCCGTGGCGGAAGCCGGTCTCGCCGCGATCATCCGGTCGGCCTGCAAGAAGGAATCCGGTCTCCTTCCCTGACGCACGATCCGATCGGGACGCGGTCCCGGGTGGGTGGGTGCAAAAGGTTCGAGAAACTGACGTCATCCTCCTTTCCTGCGATTGCCAAGCCGATCTTGATCGGCTAATCCCCCTCTCGTCCGGCGGAGATGCCTAGCGCACCTGCCAGACGTTAGCTGCTGTAGCTCAGTGGTAGAGCACTTCATTGGTAATGAAGAGGTCGACAGTTCAATCCTGTCCAGCAGCACCATCAACACCGATCCTTTCCAGATAAGATCGCGTGAGATGGTGCGGGTCGATGGCGATCCCCTCCACAAACAGCCTCGACCATCTGCTTGCACCGGGCATGTGCCGTTCTGCCTGCGATCCGTGAGCGGTTTTCCCGCTCTGCCAGGCGGGCTGTGAACGCGGTCACCGACGGCACGGATGCCGGCAACCCCGTCCAGGGCGGCACAACGATGAGTGGTGATGTCGCAGCCACCGTCATGGCGGATCCTCACACGGTCTTGCAGGCTCGCCGAGAGAGTTCATTCATCATTTGCTCCTAGCGCTGGGGTGATAGGAGGGCGTGATGACGAGAAAAGTCGGCAGCGCAGTGCTCGCTGTCGCACTGCTCGCCGCCACAGCATGTGTGGCTGGCCTAGCTCAATCGGCCCATCAGGCGACCGGCCTGACCGTCGATGCGGCCGCGCGCCTGCGCGACGCATTCCGGCGCACCGACGAGGATCCGGCCCCGGCGGAGAATCCCTCGTCCGAGGCGGCCATCGCGCTCGGCCAGCGCCTGTTCTTCGATCCGCTCCTCTCCGGCGGGGGCACCATGGCTTGTGCCAGCTGCCACAACCCGCAGGTGGGCTGGAGCGAGAACCGCCCGCGCGGCATCGGCGAGAACGGTTTCGTCATGAAGCAGCGCACACCGACCCTGCTCAATCTCGGCGGTCTCGGGCCGCTGGGCTGGGACGGCAAGTTTCCCACCCTGGAAGCCGTCGCCTTCACGCCGATCAGTTCCCCCGGCGTGATGAACCTACCGGAGGCGACCCTGATCGCGCGCCTGAAGGCGGATGCCGATTACGTGCGGGACTTCACGGCGACCTACGGTCCGGATTCGATCACGCGGGCGAATGTCGAGCGGGCGCTGGCGACCTTCGAGCGCACCATCGTCTCGAAGGCGGCGCCGTTCGATCGTTGGCTCGCGGGCGACGATGCGGCCCTCGACGAAACCGCGCAGGCCGGCCTCGGCCTGTTCGCCGGCAAGGCCGGCTGCGTCGGATGCCATTCCGGCTGGGCTTTCACCGACGGTTCGTTTCACGACATCGGCGTCGGGACCGGAACCGACATCGGGCGCGCCACGCTGTTCCCGAGTTCGGCCAAGCTCCGTTACGCCTTCAAGACCCCGACGCTGCGCGACGTGGCCATCCGGGCGCCCTACATGCACGACGGTTCGCTTCCCTCGCTGGAAGCGGTGATCGACCTCTACGACCGCGGCGGCATCGATCGCCCGAGTCGATCGCCCGCGATCAAACCGCTCGACCTCAGCCAGGCCGAGAAGGCCGCGCTCCTGGCCTTCCTGAAGACGCTCACCAGCGAGCCGGCTGCGGGCGGCGTGCCCACGCGCTAATGCACGGCCCGGCGACGGGCCGGCCGGCTCGGCCGGGACAACGCCCGATCGGGCGACGTCTCAGCGAAACAGCGGCATCCCGGCCCCGATCAGGACGAGGCCGACGATCAGGAATCGTCCGCCCCAGAGCTCGCAGGTCTCGGTCGCCATGTTCGGCCGTGTCGATGCGAAAGACAGCGTTCCGCCAAGGAGCAGGCTCGATAAGCTCAAAGTGGCGATCACCCGTATCCCTCCGCTCGTTCGCCCTCCTGGATAGGCCCGCCGAGGTTACCAAACTCAAGGGCGCCGTCGAACGACCTCTTCGTAGGCTGCACAAAAGGTTTCTAAGAAACGGAGACTTTGAAGCAACCGCACCGGGCGGCGCGACTCCGACGCCCGCTGCGCGTTAACCAACGGGAAATCTTTGTTAACAACTTACTTCCACGGCGCGGCAAATCTTAGTAGTTTTTTTCGGCCGGCGGAGATGTCCTCCCCCACCGTGCCTTATCGGGGCTTCGTGTCATGCGTCACGCTCGAAACTGGTTGCCGCGCCCGACCACCTGGACGATTGCAGCCGGTTTGACTGCCGCCGGCACGACCGCCGCGTCGGCTCATGTGAAATGGTTCTGCGCCTACGACATCGTCGGCGCGCCGCGCGGCCTCGCCGACGTGCTGTGCGCCGATTTCGAGCAGCTCGTCGGCCTGTCGCTCCTGTGCCTTCTGGTCGGTGGGCTGCTGGAAGGCACGGTGCTGGGCTCCGCCCTGCTGCGGTCCCTCGACCGCGTCACCGCCTGGGCGCGCGACAACACCGAGCTGATGTTCCGGGCGGTGTGCGGCGCCTTCTTCGTCTCGCTCTGGACCCTCGGCGGGATCATCCTCACCCCGGAATTGAAGACCGCGAACACGCTCCTGCCCTGGTTCCAGCTCGCCATCGCGGTGGGCTTCCTGTGGCGTCGGACGATGCCCCTTTCGGCGCTCGGGATCGTGATCCTGTTCGGCACCGCCGTGGTCGAGTACGGCGCCTTCCATCTCGCGGATTATCCGGTCTTCCTCGGAGTCGCCGCGTATTGCGCCTTGACCGGCCTGCAGCGCACGCTGTTCGGCATCCGCCCCCTCGACCTGGTCCGCTATACCGGTGCCGTCACGCTGATGTGGGCGTCGGTGGAAAAGTGGGCCTACCCGCAATGGTCCTTCCCGCTCTTCGTCGAGCATCCGGCCATGACGTTCGGCTTCAGCGGCGAGTATTTCATGAAGGCGGCCGGCGCCGTCGAATTCGCCCTCGCCTTCGCGCTCATCTGCACGCCGCTGGTCCGACGCATCGCCGCGATCCTGCTGGCCGCCACCTTCGTCTCGGCCGTCTTCGAGTTCGGCAAGGTCGACGCCATCGGCCACGCCCCGATCATCGTCGCCATGGTGGCGATCGCCGCCGACGACGCCAAGGCCCGCTACCGCCTGCGCGATCTGCTGCTCATGCCGGTGGGATACGGCGCGAGCCTGGCCGGGTTCATCGGTCTGTATTACGGCGCCCACGCCCTCCTGCTGGGATCGAGAATCCTCTGAGACCCTCGTGGCGAAACGGGGTCGCCGCCTCTCGGAAACAGGCGCCGCGCCATCGGGCGTCCGGGATCATCGTCCCGGATCGGATGTCCACGGCGGCGATCTCGGGATCAGCGGTCTTCCACCCGCACGGCGAGCTTCATCTTGGGATGGATGCCGCACAGCACCGAGAAGCTTCCCGGCGCGGTGAAGACGATCTGGGTCTTCCCCCCAGGCTCCTGATCGCCGGAATCGAAGCTGAAGGTCGGCGAATCGACATAGGCGTGATGGAGCAGGTCGCCGTCGTCGTTGACGATCTCCACCACCTCCCCCCGCCGGATCACCAGGGAGCCGGGCTGGAAGGCCCGCCCCTTCTGCGAGACACGGTAGGTCTGCGCCCCGAGAGCGACGACGGTCATGGCCGAGATTCCAGCCACCGCAAAAAGCGTGGCGAGGCCGAGCGGTGAAAGTCTGCGCATTAAACCAACGTTCCAGGCAGGGCGATGGGGCGACGACATCCGCCGCGGCGATGAAATTCTATCCAGATTGTCCAAGTCGTTACGACGACATGGCTGCTCGATAACCTCGTGCGTCGAGGGAATCGTCTTCCCAGACGTTATTTCCCGATCCCTCAAGATCGAATTAATCACTGCCATGCGATGCTCCCGCAACGGTTGGGCGGGATGAACCCTGGATGAGATTTCGCGGAAGGCCACCATCGACCGGTGCTCCGGCATGGCGTCGCCCCCTCGTGGCGGCCCGGGCGCAGCTCGGGACCATTCGCGGTCGCATCCTCGTCGCCTTCCTCATCATGAGCGCGATCACCGCGACGCTGGGCCTGTCCGCGGCCTCGAGCATCCGCCGCGCCGACGAGCTGGTGAGCCGGACCTTCGACCGCTCGCTGATGTCGATCAACTACGCCCGCGCCGCCGCGACGGATTTCGCCGGCATGCGGGCCGCGGATGCGCGGCGCTGGACCACCCCCGATCCGGAGCTTCAGGCGCATCTCGACGAGCGCCTCGTCACCCTGCAACGCGCCCTCACCGAGGATCTCGAGATCGCCGTCGACCGCGCCCAGTCCGAGCGGGCCACCGGCGCGGCCCGCGCGGTGGAGAAGGCGGTCGCCGAGTGGAACGCGACGCGGTCCCAATCCCCCGACCGCACGGCGCAGGATCTCGTCTGGGCGGAGCTGGACCGGGCCGCGGCGGCGGCGGAAGAGAATTTCGAGCTGTTCATCAACTACACGGCCGGCGACGGCTTCATCTATCGCCAGCAGGCGCGGGCCGTCGTCGCCCGCGAGACGCAGATCAACCTCGCCGGCACCCTCCTGGCGGTTCTCCTCCTCGCCACCGTGGCCTTCTACCTGGCGCGACGCATCATGACGCCCCTGGCCGAGGCCTCGAACGTCGCGTCCCGCATCGCCGCGGGCGATCTCAGCGGCATCATTCCGCCGGGCAGCGCCGACGAGGTCGGCATGCTGCTGGCCTCCATGGAGGTGATGCGCAACAACATCCGCGACGCGATGGAGAAGGAGGTGGCCCAGCGGGTCACCGCCGAGGCCCACCTCGCCGACGCCCTGGAGACCTCCCGGGAAGGGATCGTGGTGGTGGACGCGCAGGGCCGCATCACCCTCACCAACAGCCAGGCCGACGATTACCTCGGTCTCGCCTCGGGAGCCCGGGCCTGCGGCACGCTCTTGTCCACCCCCGATGCCGGCTGCCTCGCCCAGGCCCTCATGCGGCCGGATGCCGACAACACCGAGCAGCGCCTGGACGATGGCCGCTGGCTGCGGATCAGCCGCAGCCGCACCCAGAGCGGCGGCTTCATCGCCGTGTGCAGCGACATCACCCGCCTGAAGGACCAGGAGGCCGACCTCCAATCCACGAATCTGCGCCTCGACACCGCCCTCGACAACATGTCCCAGGGCCTGTGCCTGTTCGACAGCGCGGGGCGCCTCACGGTGGTGAACCGGCGCTATTGCGAGATCTTCGACCTGCAGCCGCAGACGGTGCCCCTCGGCCTGCCCTACCGCGCCGTCGCGGCCCTCGGCAATCTGGCCAACGAACACCAGACCCTCGCGGGCGACGACGGCGCGAGTTCCGGCTTCCAGCATCTCAGCAACGGCCGCGTCATCGCCGTCTCCCACAAGCCGGTGGCCGGGGGCGGCCTGGTGGCGACCTACGAGGACGTCACCGAGCGGCGGCAGGCGGATGCCCGCATCGCCTTCATGGCCCGGCACGACGTGCTCACCGGCCTGCCCAACCGGGCGATGTTCGGCGAGCGGATCGACGAGGCCCTGGCGCATCTCGGGCGCGGCACGCCGTTCGCCGTGCTCTGCCTCGACCTCGACCGGTTCAAGGAGGTCAACGACACCCTCGGCCATCCGGTGGGGGACGGGCTGCTGCGCACGGTGGCGGACCGCCTCCGCGCCTGCCTGCGGGAGGTGGACACGGTGGCGCGCCTGGGCGGCGACGAATTCGCCGTGATCCTGTCGGGGGTCGACCAGGCGGACGAGGCCGCCCTGCTGGCGCGGCGGATCATCGAGGTGGTCAGCGCCCCCTACGACCTCGACGGCAACGACGTCACCGTCGGCGTCAGCATCGGCATCTGCTTCGCGCCGGGCGACGGCACCCTGTGCGACAAGCTCCTGAAGAACGCCGACGTGGCGCTCTATAGGGCCAAGGCCGACGGGCGGGGGACCTGGCGCTTCTTCGAGCCAGAGATGGACCTGCAACTCCAAGCGCGCCGCGCCCTCGAACTCGACCTGCGCGAAGCCCTCGCCAATGACGAGTTCGAACTGCACTACCAGCCGATCTACGATTTCCGCGCCCGGCGGATCGGGGGATTCGAGGCCCTGGTCCGCTGGCGTCACCCCAAGCGCGGGCTGGTGCCGCCCGGCGAGTTCATCGCGGTGGCCGAGGAGATCGGCCTCATCGTGTCCCTGGGCACCTGGTGCCTGCGCAAGGCCTGCAGCGAGGCGATGCGGTGGCCGGACGGCATCAAGGTGGCGGTCAACGTCTCGGCGGTCCAGTTCCGTGACGAGATCGTGGTCCGCTCCGTCCGGGAGGCCCTCGCCGAGAGCCGGCTGCCCCCCGCGCGCCTCGAACTGGAGATCACCGAATCGGTCCTGCTCAAGGACAACGTCGC
>JAKONB010000228.1 GCA_022702195.1 Beijerinckiaceae bacterium
CGGCCGGCGGAAGCCGCCCTCGGCATAGCCGAGATTGGCCAGGGCATTCAGGGAGATGTCAGGCACGGTCTTGCCGAACACCACGTGGAAGGTGAGCAGGTCGTCGAGCGGGCTCTTCGGATAGCCGATGGCGCGGGCGAAGGCGTCGGAGGATTGCACCGCGAAGCGCGGGCCGTAGAGGGCGGTGTAGAGCGCCACGTCGCCGGTGGTCACGGTGCGGGGGGTGGCGTGGCGGATGGTCTCGCCGAGGCGGTAATCCTCGAAGAAGCGGCCGGGATTGGTCTTCATGGGCAGCGGATCTCTCTCCGGAAGGCGAGGCGTTCAGCGCGTGTAGACATAGGTCTGTGCCGGCACGAATTCGTGCAGCAGGCGGCTCGCGAACAGCAGCAGCAGGACGAGCACGATGGGCGACAGGTCGACGCCGCCGAGATTGGGCAGGATGTTGCGGATCGGCCGCAGGAGCGGCTCGGTGAGCTGATACAGCACCTCGCCGATCCGCGAGACGATGGGGTTGCGCACGTTCACGACGTTGAACGCAACCAGCCAGCTGAGCACGGCGCTGGCGATCAGGACGTAGATGTAGAGCTGCACGACGGTGTCGAAGAGCCAAATGAAGGCGTTCATGCGGGAGATCGATGTCCTCATGACCCTGTGCGGCGCGCCGCGCGACCCGCGCGTGCAAGACGACAGGATTTCCGGAATTGACAGGCCGGCGTGCTCAAGCCTAAAAGGCCCGCACCCCGGCACGGGGCTGTAGCTCAGATGGGAGAGCGCCGCAATCGCACTGCGGAGGTCAGCGGTTCGATCCCGCTCAGCTCCACCAGGTTTCCTCCGAGGGAGGGCCTGGTGCTTCGTTCAAGGGTCCGCCATCGCCCCGCGATGGCCTTTCGGTCTCCTACTATCTCGATGTGATCGCGGCGCGCGCCGGCGATGAGCCGCGCGCAGCCGGAGCGCGCGGAGCAGAATCGCCGCAGCGGACGTGCCCGCCGCCGCGAGCGGTGCTAAGAGCCCGCCGATGTCAGACGATCTCCGCTCCGCCCGCAGCGAAACCTTCACGTTCCGCGTCGATGCCACCGACGGCGCCGCCCGCACCGGCGCCATCTCCATGCCGCGCGGCACCATCCGCACCCCGGCCTTCATGCCGGTGGGCACCGCCGCCACCGTGAAGGCGATGTATCCGGGGCAGGTCCGCGATCTCGGCGCCGACGTGGTTCTGGGCAACACCTACCACCTGATGCTGCGCCCCGGCCCCGAGCGGATGGCGCGGCTCGGCGGCCTGCACCATTTCATGAACTGGCCGCACCCGATCCTCACCGATTCGGGCGGCTTCCAGGTGATGTCGCTCTCCGCCCTGCGCAAGCTCGACGAGCAGGGCGTCACCTTCCGCTCGCATGTGGACGGCTCGACCCATCACATGAGCCCCGAGCGCTCCATCGCGATCCAGGGGCTGCTCGGCTCCGACATCCAGATGCAGCTCGACGAATGCGTGCGCCTGCCGGCCGAGCCGGCCACCATCGCCAAGGCCATGCACCTGTCGTTACGCTGGGCGGAGCGCTGCCGCGTCGCCTTCGGGGAGCAGCCCGGCAAGGCGATGTTCGGCATCGTCCAGGGCGGCGACGTGCCGGCCCTGCGGGTGGAGAGCGCCCGCGCGCTGGTCGATCTCGACCTCAAGGGCTACGCCATCGGCGGTCTGGCGGTGGGCGAGCCACAGGACGTGATGCTGGCGATGATCGAGACCGTGGAGCCGCACCTGCCGGCGGGCAAGCCGCGCTACCTCATGGGGGTCGGCACGCCCGACGACCTGATGCGCTCCGTCCAGCGCGGCATCGACATGTTCGATTGCGTGATGCCCACCCGCGCCGGCCGTCACGGCCTCGCCTATACGCGGCACGGCCGGATCAACCTGCGCAACGCCCGCCACGGCGAGGATACGCGGCCCCTGGACGAGGCCTCGTCCTGTCCGGCGGCGCGCGATTACAGCCGCGCCTATCTGCACCACCTCGTCCGCACCGACGAGATCCTGGGCATGATGCTGCTCACCTGGAACAACCTCTCCTATTACCAGGACCTGATGGCCGGGATGCGGGCGGCGATCGCGCAGGGGCGGCTGACGGATTTCTGCGACGAGACCCGCGCCGCCTGGACCCGGGAGGAGGCCGCGCGCGCCGCCGGCTGACACCGCCCGGGTCCGAGCCGGAAACCGCCGCGTGCCCCGCGGCAATCCGGTCCGATCCCCCTGCACCGCGCGACAGCCGGTTGACCCCTCACGCCCGAGCCCCTATTGCGGGCCACGCTTCGCGGCGCGATCCGGTCCGGCCCCTGGCCGACCCCGATCCGAGCCGCGAAAGCGAGCGCGTAGCTCAGCTGGTAGAGCAACGGACTTTTAATCTGTAGGTCCTGGGTTCGAGTCCCAGCGCGCTCACCATTTTTCTGATACCGGACATGCACTTGGCTGCTTTGGGCGAAGAGTCCAAAATGGGTCTGTGTCCACGTTTGATGCCTCGGTTTACAAATCCGCGCGTTTTCGCGGTCGTAAGTCCACCATCGCGACCACGGCCTGGGTCGGCGCTTCGCATCCTTCGGGGAAGCGCAAAACCCGTCCAAACAACGTAAGGCCCCCCGGCCGAGCCGAGGGGCGCCCAAACGGACAGCTTGTGACAGGAGACAGAGCCGCTCGATCCGGAGCCGCAGGCTCTCGTCGTCACGGTCGAGATCCCCGAGTTCGGATGCCTGTCGTTCAAGG
>JAKONB010000245.1 GCA_022702195.1 Beijerinckiaceae bacterium
GGTGGTCGGCACCATCCGGGTTCACGACGGGTCTCACGTCTCCGCCGGCGACATCCTCATCACGCTCGACGAGACGCAGATTCGCGCCAATCTCGACATCGTCCTCAAGGCCATGGACGAGCTGAGCGCCCGTCGCGCCCGGAACGAGGCCGAGCGCGACGGGGCGGCCTCCGTGGTGTTTCCCGCCGACCTCGTCGCGCGGGGACGGTCGGACACGGTGGTCGCCCAACTCCTCGACGGGGAGGTGCGCCTGTTCGAGACGCGCAAATCCGGGCGGGAGGGCCAGAAGGCCCAGCTCCGGCAGCGCGTCCTGCAGATCCGGGAGGAGATCGCGGGGCTGACCGAGCAGGCCGAGGCCAAGGCCCGGGAGATCACCCTCATCGGGGACGAGCTGGTGGGCGTGCGCGAATTGCGGGCCAAGAACCTCGTGGCGCTCTCGCGGGTGACGGCCCTGGAGCGCGACGCCGCCCGTCTCCAGGGCGAACGCGGGCAGCTCGTCGCGTCGCAGGCGCAGGCGCGCGGCAAGATCACCGAGACCGAATTGCAGATCCTCCAGATCGACCAGGACATGCGCGGCGAGGTCGGCAAGGAGCTCGCCGACATCCGCGGGCGCTGGTCCGAATTGGCGGAGAAGCGCGTCGCGGCCCTCGATCAGCTCAAGCGCACGGACCTGCGCGCGCCGCAGGACGGCGTGGTGCATCAGATGAGCGTGCACACGGTGGGCGGACTCGTCGTTCCGAGCGAGCCCGCCATGCTGATCGTCCCGAATGCCGACAGCCTCGCGGTCGAGGTCCGCATCCAGCCGCAGGAGATCGACAACCTCCACCTCGATCAGGACGCGATGCTGCGGTTTCCCGCCTTCAACCAGCGGGTCACCCCCGAGATCGCCGGGCTGGTCAGCCGGATCTCGGCGGATGTGACCCAGGACGCCAAGACGGGGGCCAGCTACTACACCGCCCGCATCCGCGTGCCGGAGGCGGAGCGCGCGCGGCTCGGCCAGGTCCGCCTCGTCCCGGGCATGCCGGTGGAAGCCTATATCCAGACCGGCGAACGCTCGGTCCTCTCGTATCTCCTCAAGCCCCTGGCCGATCAGGTCGCCAAGGCATGGCGGGAGCGTTGACGGCGCGGGCTAGTGTCCGGCCTCGATCTCGCAGATCACACGGGCCAGTTCGGACAGGAGATAGCGGGCCCGGGGATCCTTGATCCGATCGAAGGCCTCCTTGAAGATCTTGTCCTCCGCGCTCGGGGCCATCGCTGGCGGGTCCGCTCGCTTCTCAGGCGAAGGTCCGCCAGCCTTCGTCTCATAGAAATAGCTGATGTCGACCCCCATCGTCTGGGCGATCTGATGAAGCTTGTCGGCGGCGATCTTGCTTCGCCCGCTCTCGTACTTCTGCACCTGCTGAAAGGTGACGCCGAGCACGTTGCCGAGATTGGCTTGGCTCAAGCCGACCGCACGACGCAGAGATTTGATGCGATGCCCAATCTCGCCCGCCCCGCCGTCTTTAGTTGATTCCGTCGTCATGTCTTGACCGGTCTTCTGTCCGAATGTCGATTCATCTCGAAATTTGGAGCAGGCTGCGCCAAACCGTTTCGATCTTTCATCGTCTCGCTCCCACCCAGGAGACTTAGTGTTCGTTCTTGTGTCAATGCATCCACTCGGCCGAGCGCGGTTCTCAACGAATACTGATATCGATCGAATCGGGTAATCTTGCTTTTTTATAGGATCGGCCCATCCTCGCCGGTGTTGTATCAGACGAAGTCGACGGATGACCAGTCAGTTGTCCGATTGCGACAACCCAGATGCGATCACGGGTGTGTGATGCGAGCCCGGTCGATACGAAGGATTCGCTGAAATTCGGGGATCGCGGACGGCCATTCCGCGCCCGTCCGGCGCCTGCGAAAGCTATGGAAATGATCGGTGTCCGACCCGTCCCTGGCGCCAGGCCTGCGCGTCGCGTGCCTGCGACGAGGCGATGAAGACGCCCCTCGCACGCAACGAGTTCTCGGGCGATGCGAGGGGCGCCGCAACGCGGCGGTGACGGCGTCGATCCCTCCCCTCGAAAACGCCTGTCCTCAGGACCTCCCACGCCGCGTGCAGGTCGTTCCCCGGCCGGCCGCGTTAGCGAATTCGACACCATCTCACAAAATCAACTGAGAGGCGAGTTTCCCGGATTAATTTACGTCCTATCATCATTTGACACCCATAAAAGGCGCAAGTTCGCATCCTGGCTGTATTTGGCCGCAAGACCCGCAAGGCAGGAGCCCGGTTTCATGGCCCATCCCCCCCGCGAGCAGGAGCGACTGGAGGCCCTGCGCCGCCTGCAGATCCTCGATTCGACCCCGGAACCGCATCTCGACGCGGTTTGCCGCATCGCCGCCGACCTGTTCGATGTCCCGATCGCCCTGGTGCTGCTGGTCGATGAGTCCCGGATCTGCTTCAAGGCCCGATGGGGGGCCGAGAATGCGGGAATCGCCCGCGAGGGCGCTTTCTGTGATCTCACGATCCAGGGCGAGGCCGGCGTCCCGCTGGTCATCCCCGACCTCGCGAACGATCCGCGCTCCGCGCAGAGCCCCCTCGTGCTGGGGGAGCCGCAGGCGCGCTTCTATGCCGGCGTTCCGCTCGCGCTGCGTTCCGGGCTCAACCTCGGCACCTTCTGCATCATGGACCGGGCACCCCGGCACGATTTCGCCGAGCGCGAGACGCGGCAGCTTCGCGAACTCGCCCTCATCGTCGAGGCCCATCTGCGTCTCCACGAGGCGCGGATCGCCGCGGAATCGGATGCCGTCCGGTGGCTCACGGCGGAAGGGGCCCTGCGGCAGAGCGAGCAGCGCTTCCGCCTGCTGGCCGAGACCACCTCGGACGTGATCATCTGGTCGGGCATCGATACGACGCGCCTCTACGTGTCGCCCTCGATCCGGACCGTGCTGGGCTACGAACCCGAGGCGCTCATCGGAACCAACCCCCTCGATCTCATCCATCCCGACGACGCCGAATCCTTCGGCCGCGTCCTCGACAACCTCACGCAGGGCCGGGTCGAGCACGCCTCCACCTGCCAGCGCTACCGTCACCAGGACGGGTCCTGGCTGTTCATGGAGGTGTCGCAGAGCCTGGCGCGCGATCCGGTCACCGGCGATCCGGCCGGCTATGTGACCTCCCTGCGCGACGTCACCGAACGCAAGGCGCACGAGCGACGCATCGCCCATCTCGCCCTGCACGATCCCCTCACCGACCTGCCCAACAGGACGCTGTTCTGGGAGCGCCTGCGGGGGGAGATCGCGCATGCGGCGCAGCATGCGACGCATTTCGCGGTTCTCACCTGCGATCTCGACCGCTTCAAGCTCATCAACGACACTTTCGGCCACCCGGCCGGCGATGCCCTGCTCCAGACCATCGCCCGACGCCTGCGCGCCGTCGTGCGCGACACCGACACGGTGGCCCGCCTGGGCGGGGACGAATTCGCGATCATCCTGGGGCGGATCGGCCACGCGCAGGAGGCCACCGCCCTGGCCACGCGCATCATTCAGGCGATCAACCGGCCGATCACCTTCAACGACCACCGCTTGAGTGTCGGCGCCAGCGTCGGCATCGCCCTGGGCACCGGCGACAACATCGATGCCGTCGCGCTCTTCCGGCAATCGGATACGGCCCTGTACCATGCCAAGGACGCCGGCAAGAACACCTACCGCATCCACGACCCGGCGGGCGAGGCGCTGCCGCCGGCGCCGTCGCTGCACAAGTCGGACATCCGGGACGCGATGAGGCGGGGGGATTTCACGCTGAACTATCAGCCGATCGTCGATCTGGCGACCGGAGCCATCGCGGGCTTCGAGGCGCTGACGCGGTGGCGGCATCCGCTCAAGGGCGAGATCGCGCCGAGCGCGTTCATCCCCCTGGCGGAGGAGAGCGGCCAGATCATCCCCCTGGGGGCCTGGGTGCTGAAGGAGGCATGTCGCGCGGCGGCCTCCTGGCCCGGCCATCTGAAGATCGCCGTCAACGTCTCGGCGATCCAGTTCCAGCAGATCAGCATGGAGGAAACGGTCCTGCGGGCCCTGGCCAGTTCGGGCTTGTCGCCGCACCGTCTCGAACTCGAGATCACGGAGACGTTCCTGATCCAGCGGACGGAATCGGTCATCCGCACGATGCGGCGTCTGCGCCAGCTCGGGATCCGCATCGCTCTCGACGATTTCGGAACCGGATATTCGAGCCTGAGCTACCTCCATCAGCTCAGCTTCGACACCGTGAAGATCGACCGGTCCTTCATCGTCGCGATGGCGAACCCGAGGATGGCCACCGTCCTGAACGCCATCGTGGCCCTGGCCGTGAATCTCGGGGCCCGCGTCACCGCCGAAGGGGTCGAGACCCCGGAGCAGCTGGATTTCGTGCGGCATGTGGGGTGCACCGAGGTGCAGGGGTTCCTGTTCAGCCCGCCCCTGCCGGCGCATGACGTCGCCGGATTGATCGCGAGTGATCAGGCGCGGCTGGCCGCCTGAGCCCGACGGCGCGGTCCCACGACGCCGAGGCTTTCCTGGCGAACGACCGGCGGGTCCGGTTCGGATCGAACGCGATCCGTAGACGTGATGGCATCCAAACTCCGGTTGATTTCTTCCCCATGACGGCGCTCGGCGTCCCCCGGCTTTGCCGATCCGGTCTCCGGCTTAGATCGAGCGGCAACCGCATCACCCCCTCGGCCCGCCGGTCGTGGCGACACTTATCCCCATGCTTTGCTGGAATCGAACGTTCGCCCACCCCCGGCATGTGAATGGCCAAGCTTTTCCGTCGCGGGCTTAAGAACTCGGTCCTGTTTCAAAAGATAATCGTGCGCAGCCGATAGCGGATCGTTCGTTTCAGCCTCGAAAATTGGCATCACATGGAAGGATTGTCGCCCGTCGGTCTGGATTTTAAGCCCAGAATTGCTGAAAATTTTTTACTAAAATGCCTGACGGTACGCAACGTTACCGATCGATCGGGGGTTGATATTTCTGGTTGCAAAGTGCTTGCCTCTCCCCTTAACTCCCGTTCGTTATCAAATGACGGGTTCGAGGCGGACTTCGGAGACATTGATGGGGCGACGTGAGCCACGTGTGGCGACGGCTGCACACGTTCTACTGCAGGAGGCCATCGACGCGTCTGAGGTGATCGGCCGTTGGGAATACGATGTTCCCAACGACCGGGTCTACGCGGATGCGCTCGTCGCCCTGGTCTTCAATCTGGATCCGGTCCTGGCGCAGGCCGGCGCCCCCTTGAAGGCGTTCCTGGAGGGCGTTCATCCCGAGGATCGCGAGCGGACCGCGCGTCTTATCGCCAAGAGCGCCGAGAATGGTCTCCCCTGCGCGATCGAGTACCGGGTCTGCTCCGCCGACGGCGTCACGCGCTGGGTCCTCGATCGCGGCCGGATCTCCCGGGACAAGGCCGGGCTCCCGACCCATGGCCGCGGCATATTGATCGACATCACCCAAACCAAGATGGCCGAGGCCGCCCCTGTCTCGGCGCCGTTCCCGGACGATGTGCCCCTGGAACGCGCCGCCGAGCATTGCCTGGCCGCCCATGAGGCGATCAACGCGCTGCCGCGATCGGTCCTCCATCACATGAGCGCCACGATGCTGATGGAGATCGGACGACAGCTCGCGACGCGCGATCGCGACGAGCGGCTTGCCCGGTTCAACTGATCCGCCGGTCCGCCCCCGGGGCGGGGCCGCCCTTTACCCCGGGGTGGGACCCGCCTCGGCCAGGCGGAGCCGGTGCCTTGGAGCGGATCGCGTGCCGGGTGGCCGGGGGCGGGAGCCCCGCGTGCCGGAATGCCTCACGAAAGGCCCGGCCATCGCCGTTTCCCGCGCGAAGCCGGACGGCACGGCGGGCCTCGCGTGAGAGACACTCAATGGCCGGCGGTACCGCTCGAGACGAGACGCAAGCCCCGCGGCGGCCGTTTGGCGATCGAGGCGGCGACCTTGCGCTCCAGCTCGCCCTCCCGGAACGGCTTCTGCACGATGGCGTCGGCGCCCACCGCCCCGACTTTCATCAGCGCGGTGGTATCGGCATAGCCGGTGACGAACAGGACCGGCAGACCGGGCCAGCGCTTGCGGATCTCGGCCGCGACCTCGGCGCCGTTCATGCCCGGCATGGCGAAGTCCAGCACCACCAGGTCGACGCAGGGATCGGCTTCGAGCGCCGCCAATCCGGCGAGCCCGGAGCCGGCCTCGCGCACCGCATGCCCGGCCTCGGCGAGCCGGGTGGTGGTGATCTCCCGCACCGCGTTGTCGTCATCCACGACGAGCAGGACCGACTTGCCGTCCGGCGGACAGTGGGCGTCGCGACCGACCGCGTGACCGGGCTTGTGGCCGGCGGCCTCCAACCCGACCTCGATGCGCGGCAGGTAGACCCGGATCGAGGTGCCTTCGCCCACGATGGTGTCGATGCGGATGCCGCCCCCCGATTGCTTGACGAACCCGTAGGCCTGCGCCAGCCCGAGGCCTGAGCCTTCGCCCACCTGTTTGGTGGTGAAGAACGGCTCGAAGGCCCGTTCCAGCACGTTCGGCGGCATGCCCGTGCCGGTGTCGCGGACCGCCACCATGACGTATTCGCCGGGGACCGGATGCTCGGTCCGCGTCGGGGCGCCGGTGACCGTGACGTTGGCGGTCTCGATGGTGAGGCAGCCGCCCACCGCCATCGCGTCGCGCGCGTTGATGGCGAGGTTCAGGATCACGAGTTCGATCTGGGTCGCGTCCACCAGGGCCGGCCACAGATCGGGTTGCAGCGTCGTCTCGATCCTGACCGCGCCGCCCATGGAGCTTTGGAGCAGGTCGCGCATGGACACGACGGTGTGGTTGAGGCTGACGGGCGTCGGCTCCAGCCGCTGGCGGCGGGAGAAGGCCAGGAGCTGCGCCGTGAGGTTGGCGCCGCGATCCGCCGCTCCCTTCATCATCGCGAGGCGCCGCTGGGAGCGCTCGGTGGTGACCTCGCGGTCGAGGAACCCGATATTGCCCAGGATGACCGTGAGGAGGTTGTTGAAGTCGTGCGCCACGCCGCTGGTGAGCTGGCCGACCGCCTCCAGCCGCTGGGCGAGGCGCAAAGCCTCCTCCACCCGCTCGCGCTCGACGATCTGCGACCGAAGCTCGGCATTCGCGGCGGCGAGTTCCCGCGTCCGCTCGGCGATGCGGATCTCGAGGGTGTCGTTCAGCGCCTGGAGCGCCGCCTCGGCCCGATGCTTGTCGGCCTTGGTGCGGGCTTCGGCCAGGGCCCGCAGGACGGTGCGGGGAAGGCGGTCGAGGCGCTGCTTCGTCACGTAATCGACGGCGCCGTTCTTGATGGCCTCGACGGCGGTCTCCTCGCCGAGCGTGCCGGACACGAAGACGAATGGTGTCGCGGGGCATTGCGCGCGAGCGATGGCGAAGGCGCTGAGGCCGTCGAAGGTCGGCAGTACGTAGTCGGCGAGGATCAGATGATGCCGGCCCGGAACGGCAGCGGCCATGAACGCGGGCCGATCCATGACGCGCTCGATGACGCAGGGGCGGCCGAGGTCGTCGAGGGCCGCCTCGATCAGCTCGGCGTCGAGGTCGCTGTCCTCCAGGTGGAGGATGCGGATCGTGTCATCGGCGTCCATCAGGTGTTCGATGGCCAGCCTCCCCGGTGTGGCGGCGGCTCGTTCAGGACCGCCCAGAATACTCCGAGCTCCTGAATGGCCGTGAAGAACTCGGTGAAGCCGACCGGCTTCACCACGAAGGCGTTTACCCCGAGATCGTAGGACCGGACCAGATCGGTCTCCTCGCGCGACGAGGTGAGCATCACCACGGGGATGGACCGGGTCTGTGGGTCGCCCTTCACCTTGGCCAGCACCTCCAGCCCGTCGACCTTGGGCAGTTTCAGGTCGAGCAGGATCACGGCGGGGGCTTGGACGGCCCGCTTCTCGTATGGCCCGCGACGGTAGACGAAATCGAGGGCTTCCGCCCCGTCCCGGCAGATGACGATCTCGTTGGCGAGCTGGCTCGCCTCCAGCGCCGCGAGGGTGAGCTCGATGTCGTTGGGATTGTCCTCCACGAGGAGGATCGGTTTCAGGGCCGCCATGTCAGAGTGCCTCGCCCCTCAGGGGTAGCGTGAAGTGGAAGGTCGCGCCCTCGCCGAGCCGGCCCTCGGCCCAGGTTCGCCCGCCATGGCGCTCCACGATGCGGCGCACGTTGGCGAGCCCGATGCCGGTGCCCTCGAAGTCCTCGACCCGATGCAGGCGCTGGAACACCCCGAACAGCTTGTCGACATAGGCCATGTCGAAGCCCACGCCGTTGTCGCGCACGAAGAAGACGGCCTCGCCGTCCTTGGGGGGCAACCGTCCGACCGCGATGACCGCCTCCGGACGGTCGCGGCTGTACTTGAGCGCGTTGGAGAGCAGGTTCTCGATGACGAGGCGCAGCATGAACGGGTCGGCATAGGCGCGGCCGAGCGGGCCGATCTCCCAGCGCACGCTCCGCTCGGGGGAGACGTCGCGCATCACCTTGCGGCGGACCTCCTCGGTCAGGGCGTTCATGTCGCCCGGGACCCGGTTCAGGGCGTTGCGGCCCATCTGCGAGAAGGTGAGCAGGTTGTCCACCAGCGTGCCGGCCGAGAACGCCGCCTCGATGATGGTCTCGACGTAGTGCCGTCCCTTCTCCGAGAGGTTGGCGCCCTCGCGGGTCTTGAGCAGGTTCGAGTAGCCGACGATGTGCCGGAACGGCGCCCGCAGGTCGTGGCTGACCGAGTAGGAGAACGCCTCCAGCTCCTTGTTCGAGCGCTGGAGTTCCTCGCTCAGGGAGGCGAGTTCCTCCGCCCGGCGCAGGACGATCCCGAGTACGGACGCGCGCAGGTCCTTGGCTGCCTCGACCTCCGGCCCGCTCCAGGGCAGGGAGCGGCCCTTCACCGTCTCCTTCCAGATCTCGAAGGATTTTCGCGGGTGCAGGCGGTCGGGACCCCCCGCGGGATCGGCGGTGGCCGGCTTGACCGGGTTGCCGCCCCATTTCACCGTCCGCACCACCTCCGGCCTGAACCAGAGGATGTAGCTCGCGTATTTCTTCGAGACCGAGATCGCGAGCACGCCGCTGGCCCGGTCGGCGAAGGCCCCGGCCGCCGGCAGGAGCTCCGAGACCGCCTCGGTGACGAAGACCTCCGCCTCGTCGGTCTGGCTGGACAGCCACTCGGCCAGGGCGCGGACGCCTTCCTCGGACGGGGTGGTCCCGATCAGCCGGCAGCGGTCGCTGGTGACGATGGCGGCGCCCGAGGCGTTCACCAGCGCCAGCACGTCGTCCGGGTGCTCGAGCAGGCCGTCCACGAAGCTGTCCTCCTCGGCCATGAAGCCGAGGAGCCGGGCCTGGACCGCCCCGAGGCTCAGGCGCTGCTCGGCCTGGGCGCCGCGCTCGCGGGCGGAGAGCTGCAGGGCGAAGATCTGGGTGAGGAAGTCGCAGGCGTTGCGGGCCTGGAGGGGGACGCGGCGCGGCGCGTGGTTGTGGCAGGAGATCAGGCCCCAGAGGGCGTCGTCCACCAGGATCGAGACCGACATGGACGCCATGGTGCCCATGTTGCGCATGTACTCGACATGGACGGGCGAGACCGACCGCAGCACCGACTGGCTGAGATCCAGCGGCCTGCCCGCCGGCGTCAGGGACGGGCGGATCGGCACCGCCGCGTATCCGGCATCCGGGATGATGCGCAGGCGGTTGCGCCGGTAGAGTTCGCGCGCCTGGGCGGG
>JAKONB010000249.1 GCA_022702195.1 Beijerinckiaceae bacterium
CGGTGGTCGCGTGGGCCTCGATCTCGAACCAGATCCGGAAGCGCGATTCGGGGGACCAGATCGCGGTCATCTCGGGGCGGCTGTAGCGGGGGATCATCGGGCGCCTCGGATCAACGCATCGGGAAAGGGGATCGGATCCGTCGGCGCCTAGCATGCACGGACGCCACGCTCAACGCGGGCCGCGACCGCCGGGCCATGCCGCCCGCCACCCTGTGCGACATTTGCGCATCATCCTGGACATTACAGAAACATATGGAAACGTCCCTCGCTCTCCATCCCGGCGATTTTCACGAGGCCGGCGATGGACTTAACGGATTTCTTGAGAAATACATTGGAATATTTCTAAATAAAACCGGAGGGATATAGCCTTGGAGCGCTTCTCTCCACAGGTTGGTCTCACTACAGAGGCAACACAGGCGGGCTTCGGTGTCCAATGACGCCTGCGTGATGCGACCTTGCCGACGACGGGGACAATCGACGATGCCACGCCGACCAGATGGATTTCGACTGGCCATCCTTCTGGGGAGCACCGTCCTGGCGAGTGGCGGCGTGGCGACCGCGCAGGAGACCGCCGCCGTCTCCCTCGACCAGCTCAGCGTCGAGGGAACCACCGGCGCCACCATCGGCTACATGACCAGGGCGACGCGCAGCGCCACCAAGACCGACACGCCGCTGATCGACACGCCGCAATCGGTGAGCATCGTCACGCGGCAGCAGATCCAGGATCAGGGCTTCCAAAGCGTTTCGGAGGCGATCCGCTACGTCCCCGGCATCGTCCCGCATCAGGGCGAAGGCAACCGCGACGACGTGGTGATCCGCGGGCAGCGCTCGAACGCCGACTTCTTCGTCAACGGCATCCGCGACGACGCGCAGTATTTTCGCGATCTCTACAACGTCCAGCGCATCGAGGTGCTGAAGGGACCCAACGCCATGATCTTCGGCCGCGGCGGCGGCGGCGGCGTGATCAACCGGGTGCTGAAGGAGGCGGACGGCGTTCCGATCCGCGAGGTCGTGGCTTTGGGCGGCGCCTATGGAACCAAGCGGGTCGCCGTCGACCTCGGCGACCGGATCAGCGACAGCGTGTCCTTCCGGCTCAACGGCCTGTTCGAGGACAGCGGCACCTTCCGCGACTTCGTCGATCTGCGCCGCTACGGCGTCAACCCCACCCTGACGGTCCTGCTCGGTCCCGCCACGACCCTGAAACTCTCCTACGAGTATTTCCACGACGATCGCACGGCGGACCGTGGTATCCCCTCGCAATTCGGCCGGCCGTACCGCTACCGCCAGAACGTCTCGACCTTCTTCGGAAATCCCGATCTCAGCTATGCCCGGGTGGATGCCAACATCGCCACGGCCACCCTCGACCACGCCTTCGACTCCGGTGTGGCGATGCACAGCCAGCTGCGTTTTGCCGATTACGCCAAGTTCTACCAGAACGTCTATCCGAACATCTCCACGTCCGGCTCGGTCAACGCCGCCGGCACGGCGTTGACGCTCGCCGCCTACAACACGGATTCACCGCGAACCAACTATTTCAGCCAGAACGACTTCACCTACCACTTCGACACCGGTCCGCTGAAGCACACGCTGCTGGGCGGGTTCGAACTCGGTTATCAGGAGGGCCTGACCTTCCGCCAGGACGGCTTCTTCGCCACCACCGGCACCCAGGCCCTGGTGGTGAACCCGCTCTCGCCGGTGAGCCGCGTGCCCGTGCTGTTCCGCAACATCGCGAGCGGCGCCAACACCCGCTACGATCTCGGCCTCGCGGCCCTCTATGCCCAGGACCAGGTCGAGATCGGACCGCACCTGCAACTCATCGGGGGGCTGCGCTACGACCATTTCGATTTCGCGGCCACCGACCGGCGCAGCAACGTCACCAATGCCCGCATCGACGACCTGCTCTCGCCCCGCCTCGGGCTGGTGCTGAAGCCCGTCGAGAACCTCTCGTTCTACGCCAGCTACAGCGTCTCCTACCTTCCCTCCTCGGGCGATCAGTTCAACGCCCTGACCCCCGGGCTCGCGATCTCGAAGCCGGAGCGTTTCGAGAACACCGAGGTGGGCGTGAAGGTCGACGTCTCGCCGGCCCTGCAGCTCACCGGCGCGCTCTACAACCTCGACCGGACCAACCAGCGCCTGTCGGACCCGAACAATGCCGGGTTCTTCATCGCCAGCGGGCAGACCACCACCCAGGGGGCCGAGATCGGTGCCAATGGCAGCATCACCGATTGGTGGCAGATCGCCGGCGGCTATGCCTTCACCGATGCACGCATCGTTGGCGGCTTCAACATCGGCGGAACGGCGATCCGGCCGGGCAACCAGGTCGGCCTCGTGCCGTTCAACGCCTTCACCCTGTGGAACAAGTTCGACGTGACGGATGCATTCTCGTTCGGCATCGGCTTCATCAACCAGACGCACAGCTTCGCGGCATCCGACAACACGGTCCGGCTGCCGGGCTACACGCGCTTCGACCTGGGGCTCTTCTACCGGATCAACGACAGCGTGCGGGCTCAGATCAACGTCGAGAACCTGTTCGACCGCGGCTACATCGCCACCGCCGACGGCAACAACAACATCAGCCCCGGTGCGCCGCGCCTCATTCGGGCGCAGATCATCGCGCGGTTCTGACACGCCATCCCGAACGGGTCGGGGCGAGGGCTCTATTCCACCCGCTGCCAGCCCGGTCCCATCAGCCGCTCCTGGGGCTTGAAGCGGGCCTTGTAATCCATCTTGCGCGAGCCCTCGACCCAGTAGCCGAGATAGAGATAGGGCAGACCGAGCTCGGCCGCGCGGCGGATGTGATCGAGGATCATGAAGGTGCCGAGCGACCGGTGCGCCTCGCTCGGCTCGTAGAACGAGTAGACCATCGACAACCCGTCGGCGAGCACGTCGGTGAGGCACAGGGCGATGGTCGGTCCCGTGCCGCGTCCGTTGATCGCCGTGTCGGGGCCGCGTCGGCGATAGGCCACGAGATGGGTGTCGACGTGGCTGTCCTCGATCATCATCGCGTAGTCGAGCACGGTCATGTCGACCATGCCGCCGTCGCCGTGACGGGCATCGAGGTAGCGCCGGAACAGGGCGTATTGCTCGGAGGCCGGACGGTTGGGCTCAAGGTTGCCGACGAGGTCGGCATTGCGCTGGAGAATCCGGCGCTGGCCGCCCGAGGCCACGAAATCGTCCACCACCACCCGCACCGAGATGCAGGCCCGGCAGGTCTCGCAGGCCGGCCGGTAGGCGATGGTCTGGGAGCGGCGGAAGCCGCCCTGGGTCAGGATCTCGTTGAGGTCGCGGGCGCGCCGTCCCACGAGGTGCGTGAACACCTTCCGCTCCTCCTGGCCCGGCAGGTAGGGGCACGCGGAGGGCGCCGTCAGGTAGAATTGCGGGGTGTCGCGGGGGTGGCTCGTCACGTGATGTTTGGCTCGCGAACCGTGCGGCGCCACGCGCCCCGAGGTTGGAGTGTATCCGCAACGGGAGCGGGCTCAACTCCCAAGCTCGCCTGGGCCGAGAAAAATCGTTCCTGGCTCACCGCCGGTTCCGCGACCCGTTGTCGTCCTACTCCGCCCGGACGACGGCGAGGCCGAGGAGCAGGTCGTGTCCGAGGCGACGGTCCGAACGGACGAGCCCCAGCAGGATGTCGATGGCCCAGAGCAGGAAGGTCGAGATCGCGACGTAGAACAGCAGGGCGTGAACGCCGGCCGTGATCACGTCGACCCGGACGCCGCTGGAGGGGGCCACCACCCGCAGGCCCATCATCCGCATGCCCCAGGTGCTCTGTGCCGCCCCGCCCACTGTGACGGCGCTGTAGAGAATGCCGCTCGCCGGCAGGATCGCGAACAGGGTCCAGCCCAGGCCGAAGGTCACGAGGCCGATCAGCGTGATCGCCAGCGTGAGCAGCGCGGTGAAGCCGAAGATGAACAGGATGTCGAGCAGGTAGGCCACGAACCGCGCGCCGAGACTGGCCCGGACGACGGGCAGCGGCATGGGGGACCGGAACCCCGACGCGGCATGCGGGACATAGGCGGTGGACTCGTAGCCGGGCGGGGTGTTGATCATGGCCGAAGCCCCTGTGGGAGGACGCGCCGGGGCGCGACGGCGAGACCTCGCGAGAAGGCCTCTTGTCAAGACATGGGATGCCTTCGCCCGTCCCTCAAGGTCCGTCGCGCGTGCCCGCTCAGGCCGCCTGTTCGATCACGCCGCGCCAGCCGAGGCCCCGATAGGTCTCGTAACCCGGCGTGGCGTGGAACGCGACGAGCCGGCCGGCGGAATCGCGGTAGCTGCCCCTGTCGCGTCCCTCCGGCCGCAGCGGATAGCGCTCGGAGAGGACCCCCTTGCCCTGCGAGCAGGCAATGACCCGGTGATCCGCGTCGAGCAGCATGACGCGGCTGCGGGACCGCTCCTCGGGGGCGAGGCGGACGCCGTCGACGATCGCCTTCGCCTGGGGCTCCCAATCGAAATGAATCGCCAGGAGACCGATCGGTCGGCCGTTCACGGCGCCGTTCTCGCGCACCGAGGCCGCGTAGGTGGCGGTCTGCGCGTTCGCGAGGATGGGGCTTCGGGTGACGTTGGACACGGCGAAATCCTCGCCGGAGGCCAGGGCGCGGGCGGGGGCGAACCAGGCTTCGCCGCTGACGTTGCGCCCCACCACGTCGAACCGGTCGGCCCGGCCGTTGGCGATCACGCGCCCGTCGAGGCGGCACAGCCAGAGATCGAGATAGACGGTGTAAGAGGACAGGATCACGCCGAGGCGGTGGGAGGCATGGCGGCGCGCCGCCTCCGTGGGGTCTCGGGCGCAATCGACGACCGCCGCGTCGGTGGCCCACCAGCGCACGTCGCAGGTGCGTTCGTAGAGGTTGCGGTCGATCAGCTCGATGGCGTTGAGGGCAAGGTCGATCCCGCGCGCGGCGCGTCCCTCGGCGGTGAGATGCTCTACCGCCTGCGTGAGACTCGTGACGCTGCTGCCGAGGTTGTGGCCGAGACCGTTGACCAGCGCATCGATCTCCTTGGCGACGTGGCGCACTTCGTTCGCCACGATGGAGAACCCGGCGCCGCGTTCGCCCGCATGGGCCGCCTCGATGAGCGCATTCAGCGCCAGCAGGTTCATCCGCCGGGTGATCGTACGGATCGAACCGATCGCCGTGTCGGCAACGGCCCTCACGTCATGGGTCGTCTGCTCGACGAGGGTCGACAGGTCGTTCTCGATGGACGGTGGGGTGGCCGGGTTTGCGAACATGGCGTTCCTTCACAGGCTTCGACCGGCCGCCACACCTGCCACCGCAGGCCCATGACAGGACCATGTCGTGTCGTTCCATTGCATTTTATGGAAAACTGCGCGCTTTTTCATGATTCCAAAGACTAGATCCAAGGATCAACCAGCAAACCCGATGCCAAGTCGTCTCTTGCCGACGATCCGGCCTGGGCCTCATGGCTGCGCGGCGGCGGCGTCCCCGCATCGGCCGACGATGCCCTTGGTCGGGATCGGCCCAGATGCGGGATTCCCACGCCGTCGCCGCCAGGGTGCAGGCTTGGGACCGAACAACGCGATGCGCGACCCTGCGACGGAGCCTATCCGGTGATCCGGTGATCTCGGCCAGAAAGGCTTCAAGGAGATCCGGTCGGATGTCCCGGCCCGGAGCCGGCCGGGTCGTTCGCTTCGGCATCGGGGGTGTCGAGGTAGTAGCGCCTGAGCAGGTAGAGCGCGCCGCCCGTCACCGCCTTCTGGTCGACGACGAGGCCGGTCAGGCCGGCGCCCTGATCGAAGGCGCAGACGATCCGATGTGGCTGGTGACCGGTGAGGTAGTCCAGGCGCACGCTGTCCGGCGCCGGTCCGCGCCCCACGGAGAGCAGGCGGGGATTCGCGTCGGCGGGCACGAGGGCCGGCAGGGTGCGGCGGCAGATCGCCGTCCGCAGACGATCCACCGAACTCTCGCACCCCGCCAGTCCGGCGAGCAGGGCGGCGGCGAGGCCGGCCCGCAGCCACATGGTCAGAGGCCGGCGCGCAACCGCTCGGCGACGCGGGGGGCGTAGTAGGTCAATACGCCGTCGGCGCCCGCGCGCTTGAAGGCCAGCAGGCTCTCGACCATGGCGCGCTCGCCGTCGAGCCAGCCGTTGCGGGCGGCGGCCTCGATCATCGCGTACTCGCCGGACACCTGATAGGCGAAGGTCGGCACGCCGAACTCGTCCTTCACCCGCCGGATGATGTCGAGATAGGGCAGGCCGG
>JAKONB010000266.1 GCA_022702195.1 Beijerinckiaceae bacterium
CTCGCCTTCGAGCGCGACACCTTCCGCCGGCTGATGCGCGGACCCCAGTCGACGGCGCTGCGGCATGTGTTCTTCGCCGAGCGCGAGGCCGCCCGGATTCCCGACCTCCCGCCCGACACGCCGATCCGCGCCATCGCCCGCGTCGGCATCATCGGAGCGGGCACCATGGGGGGCGGCATCGCGATGAATTTCCTCAATGCCGGCCTTCCGGTGACGATCGTCGAGGCGGCCCCGGACGCCCTGGAGCGGGGCGTGGGCATCGTCCGCCGCAACTACGAGGCGACCGCCCGGAAAGGGCGCATCCGGCCCGAGGACGTGGCGGCGCGGATGGGGCTGCTCGCCACCAGCCTCGACGTCGAGGACCTCGCCGCGTGCGACCTCGTCATCGAGGCGGTCTACGAGGATATGGATCTCAAGCGCGCCATCTTCACGCGGCTCGATGCCGTCGCGAAAGCCGGCGCGATTCTCGCCACCAACACGTCCTTCCTCGATGTGGACGCGATCGCCGCCGTCACGCGCCGGCCCCAGGACGTGGTCGGCCTGCATTTCTTCTCGCCAGCCAACGTCATGCGCCTCCTCGAAGTGGTGCGCGGGGAGAAGACCGCCCCCGATGTCGTCGCCACGGCGATGCGGCTCGGCCGCACCATCGGCAAGGTCGCGGTACAGGTCGGAGTCTGTTTCGGCTTCGTCGGCAACCGCCTGCTCGACCAGCGCCAGCGGGAGGCCGACCGGCTCATCCTCGACGGGGCGCTCCCCTGGGACGTCGACCGCGTCATCCGGGACTTCGGGATGCCGATGGGGCCTTTCGCGATGATGGATCTGGTCGGCCTCGACCTCGGCTGGTCGCCGGAGACCTCGCGGGGCGAGAGCGTGCGCGACCTCCTGTGCGAGCACGGACGGCGGGGACAGAAGACCGGCGCCGGATTCTACGACTACGCCGCGGACCGGACGGCGACGCCCTCCGCGGAGGCCCTCGCGATCGTCCGGCGGGTCGCCGAGGCTCGGGGGATCCCGCAGCGGACCGTCTCCGATCGCGAGATCCTGGAGCGCTGCCTCTACCCGATGGTGAACGAGGGGGCGAAGATCCTGGAGGAGGGGAGGGCGTGGCGCGCGTCCGACATCGACGTCGTCTGGATCAACGGCTTCGGCTGGCCCGCCCAGACCGGTGGCCCGATGCATTGGGGCGACACGGTGGGCTTGCCCGAGATCCTCGAAACCCTGCGCAGCCTGGAGACCCGGCACGGACCGGACTTCCGGCCGGCGGCCCTCCTCGCGCGACTGGCAGGCGAGGGCGCAGGCTTCGCCGATCTCGACCGGACGGGGACCGCCCGCTTGGGCTGATGGGCCAGCCTATCGGCTCCCCCGGGTGACGGAGCGCTTGCGCCGCTCGGCATCCGCCGTCTCGTGCAGGGTCTCCAGCTTGGAGACGAACTTGGCCGACGCCCGGCTGATATGCGCCCGGCCGAGCCGCTCGGCCTTCGCCGCATCCTTCTCCACGATCGCCTGCAGGATCTGGGCGTGCTCGTCCCAGATGTTGGCGGAGATGTTGCGCTCGACGCGCAACACCTCGCCCATGATGCGCCGCATGTGATGCCAATGCGGGCGGGCTGCCTCCTCGATGGCGACGTTGCCCGAGAGTTCGGTGACGTATTGATGGAAGGCGATGTCTTCGGCGATCTGCCGGGCGATCGAGCCGCTGGCGATCGCTTCGCGGCCGCGGTCGATGATCTCCTGCCCGCGCGCCTCGGCCGGCTCCCCCGAGCGCTCCGCGGCGAGGCGGCAGGACAGCCCGTCGAGCACTTCCCGTACCTCGTAGGCGCTGCGCATCAACGCGACGTCCAGCTCCGCGACCACGACGCCGCGCTTGGGGGCATCCGACACAAAGCCCCGGTCCCGTAGCAGCATGATCGCCTGCTGAACCGGTTGCCGCGACACCTCGTAGGCCTCGGCGAGCTCATCCTGGATCAGCCGCGTGTTGGCCGGCAAGGTGCCGTCGCAGATCTCGTCGAGGATCCGTTCATAGACCTGCCCCACCAGGCTCGGCACGATTGTTACTCTCGCCATCGAAATCCGCACGGTCCTCCCCGGCAATCCACCGTCGTCTCGCGAAGCGGCTTGCATTAAATTTCAACTGCGTCTAAAAATCGGAATGCAAATTTCGAATTCGAATTTTGCTGCCGAACCTAGCGATATTGCGAGTTCCATGCCCCCAAAGGGTTACCGGGTGCAAGGCGCTGTTTGCCATCAGTCTCGCGGATGACGGATTCCGATCACGCGACCTTGGAGAGAGGCCGGCGGGGGCGGCACGGGGGCAGGCGGACGAAGGTCCGTCATCGCCCGAGGGGAGGTGAGTAAAAAATTTCATCGAGCGGTTAGACTTGGAAAACAAAATATAAATTTACAAATCGATCAAATACTCATCTTTGTGTCGGATGAAAACTGATGATTGATCGCCTGGAATGACGGCATCCTGGTCCATAGGCTGGACGGGACTTGACGTGATCAAATCAAGAATGGGCGCCGCATCCGAACAGGGCGCCGACACATGGGAGGATGACCTTGAACGCACCCCTGTCAAACTACATTGGCGGTCGTCGTATCTCGGGCGTGTCCTCCGAATTGATCCCGGTCTTCAATCCGTCCACCGGTGCCGTCCTTTCCGAAATGCCGGTCTCCTCGGCTGACGCCGTGGACGAGGCCGTGGCCGCCGCCAAGGCGGCGCAAGTGCCCTGGGGCAGGCTCCCGGCCATTCAGCGCGCCAATGCCCTGCG
>JAKONB010000270.1 GCA_022702195.1 Beijerinckiaceae bacterium
GACCCAACTCAGTCACAGGTCATCGTCCACCAATCGTCCGCGACGGGTCAAGAGCAGATCCCGATAGGGGAACCGTCCTTCCGACATCGTCCGTTCGGATGGGGTGGCCGATGATCGCCGGCCGCGAAGGTCATCGGCCGGCCCGCGAAGAGCGTATCCCTAACCCAGCGTCTCCCGCACCACCCCCCGTGCGAAGAGCCCCTCAATCTCTTCCTGCGCATAACCGGCTCCGCCGAGGATCGCGCGGCTGTGCTCGCCCAAGAGAGGCGCCGGGCCGTCGACCCGGCCCGGCGTCCGTGAGAACTTGACGGGCAGGCCCAGGGTCTGCATCGGGCCGATGCGGGTGTGGTCGACCTCCACCACCATGTCCCGGGCGCGGACCTGCGGATCGGCCTGCATCGCCAGCACGTCGAGGACGGGACCGGCCGGGACGCCGCCGGCCTCCAGGCGGGCCAGCCACGTGGCGGAATCCGCCGCGCGAAAATGCGGGGCGAGGGCGGCGGCCAGGGCCTCGCGGTTCGCCATGCGGTCGCGGTTCTGGGCGAAGCGCGGGTCTCCGGCGAGGTCGCCCGCGCCGAGCACGTCGAGCAGGCGCAGCCAGTTGGTCTGGTTGGCGGCCCCGAGGGTGATCCAGCCGTCGCTGGTCTCGAATGCCGCGTAGGGGGCGTTGAGCGGGTGGGCCGAGCCCATCGGGCCGGGGGCCACCCCCGTGGCCATGGCGATGGCCGACTGCCAGTAGGTGAGGGTGATGCCGGCCTCCAGCAGCGAGGTGTCCACCGCCTGGCCCTCGCCGGTTCTCAGCCTGTGGGTGTAGGCGGCCAGCACCCCCATGGCGGCCAGGATGCCGGCGGCGATGTCGGTGACCGGGGCGCCGCACTTCATCGGCGGCTGGCCCGGCCCGGCGCCGGTGATGCTCATCAGCCCGGACATGCCCTGGGCCACGAGGTCGAAGCCCGGCCGCTCGGCATAGGGGCCGCTGCGGCCGAAGCCCGAGAGCGCGCAGTAGATCAGCCGCGGATAGTCTTGCCGCAGGGTGTCGTAGCCAAGCCCGAGGCGCTCCATGGTGCCGGCGCGGTAATTCTCGATGAGCACGTCGGCGTCGCCCAGGAGGCGGCGCAGCACGTCCCGTCCCTCCGGGGTCTTGAGATCGAGGGCGAGGCCGCTCTTGCCGCGATTCATCATCAGGTAGGCGGCGCTCTCCCCCGCGAGGGACGGGGGCACCGAGCGCCGCGTGTCGTCGCCGCCGTCGATCTTCTCGACCTTGATCACCGTGGCGCCCATGTCGGCCAGCATCAGCCCGCAGACCGGGCCGGCCATGATGTGGGCGAGCTCGATGACCTTGAGGCCGGCGAGGGGGCCGTGGCGGCGCGGCGCGGGCTGGGGGCTCATGGCAGGCTCCGTTGGGGCGGACGGGGGCGCCCCAGCCTAGACGGCCCCGGCCCGGCGGGCCAACCCGGTGCGCGGCCGGATCCCCCCGCCTTTCGGGAGAGGGGACCCGCGCCGTCGCGGCGAAACGACCGGGCTGGCCTCAAGCCGCCTTCCGGGCCGCCGCGTCGCCGTAGAAGGTGCCGTTGCGCGCCGCCATGTCGCGAAGATTCTGCGGCGCGGCGAAGCGCGGGCCGTGCCGGGCCTCCAGGCGTTCGGCCAGAGCCACGAATTCCGCCGCGCCCATGAAGTCGATGTAGGACAGGGCGCCCCCGGTGAACGGCGCGAAGCCGAAGCCGAGGATCGAGCCGACATCGGCCTCGCGGGGATCCGTGACGACGCCCTCCGCCACCGTGCGGGCGGCCTCCAGGGCCTGCACCACCAGCAGGCGCTGCTTCAACTCGGCGAAATCGACGTCGTCCGGATCGACCTTGCTGGCCTGCAACCCGGCGAGGCCCGGCCACAGGCGCTTCGGGGCGCCCTCCGGATACTCGTAGAAGCCCTTTCGGTTCTTGCGGCCGAGGCGGCCTTCGCCCTCCACCAGGGTGGTGAGCAGGGCCTTCTGGCCCGGGTCGACGCTGTCGGGTCCGAGCTGGGCCTCCGTCGCCTTGACGATCTTCAGGGCGAGGTCGACCGCCACCTCGTCGGTGAGGGAGAGCGGCCCCACCGGCATGCCGGCCTGCCGCCCGGCATTCTCGATCATCGCCGCCGGGATGCCCTCGTTGAGCATCTTGTGGCCTTCGAGCAGGTAGGCGCCGACGCAGCGATTGGCGAAGAAGCCGCGCGCGTCGTTGACCACGATGGGGGTTTTCTTGATCGCCCGGACGTAGTCGAGGGCGGTGGCCAGAGCCACGTCCCCGGTCTGGTCGCCCTTGATGATCTCGACGAGCATCATCTTTTCCACCGGCGAGAAGAAGTGGATGCCCACGAACCGTTCCGGCCGGGACGCGGTCTTGGCCAGCCCGGTGATGGGCAGCGTCGAGGTGTTGGAGGCGAAGATGGCGTCGGGGCGGATCGCCGCCTCGACCTTGCCGATCACCTCGGCCTTCACCGCCGGATCCTCGAACACCGCCTCGATCACCAGGTCGCACTCGCGCAGGTCGGCGTAATCGGCGCTGGTGGTGATGCGGGCGAGCAAAGCCTCGCGGTCCGCGGTCTTGGCCCGGCCCTTGTTGATCTGGTCGGTGACGAGCTTGTGGGCATAGGCCTTGCCCTTCTCGGCGGCCTCCGCCGACTGGTCCACCAACACCACCTCCAGGCCCGCATTGGCGGAGACGTAGGCGACGCCCGCGCCCATGAAGCCGGCGCCCACCACGCCCACCCGCTTCACGGCGGTGGCGGCGACGTCCTTGGGACGGCGCGCGCCCTTGTTGAGCTCGCCCATGGAGAGGAACAGGGTGCGGATCATCGCCGCCGCCTCGTTGCTGCGCAGGATCTTGGCGAAGTACCGGCTCTCCACCCGCAGCGCCTGATCCATCGGCAATTGCAGGCCCTCGTAGACCGCGCCCAGGATGGCCTTGGCGGCCGGGTAATTGTCGTGCGTCTCGCGGCGGTAGATCGCGTTGGCCGGGGGCCAGATCATCATGCCGGCGGGCGAATAGACCTTGCCTGAGGGGGCCTTGAACTTCGGCACGTCCCAGGGCGCGACGGGAGAGCCGCCGGCCAGGATCCAGGCCTTGGCCTTGGCGACGATCTCGTCCTTCAGGGCGACCTCGTGGACGAGGCCCATGTTCCTGGCCATCAGCGGACGGATCTGCTCGCCCTTGAACAGCATCTGGAGGGCGTCGCCGGTCTGCATCAGGCGCGGCACGCGCTGGGTGCCGCCGGCTCCCGGGAACAGGCCGACCTTGATCTCCGGCAGGCCGACGCGGGTCTTGGGATCGTCCGACACCACCCGGTAGTGGCAGGCGAGGGAGAGCTCGAAGGCGCCGCCGAGACAGATGCCGTTCACCGCCGCGGCGAACGGCTTGCCGCAGGTCTCGAGTTTGCGAAACAGCAGGGTGAGCTTGCGCGACTCCTCGAAGAAGTGCCGCATCGCCTCCTCCTCGCCCCGCTCGGCCTTCAGCGCCTCGTATTGCTGGCCGAGGCCCTGGAGCATGGTCAGGTCGGCGCCCCCCGAGAAATTGTCCTTGCCCGAGGTGATGACGCAGCCCTTGATCGCCGGATCCGCCACCACGGCGTCGATGACCCGATGCAGCTCGTCCATCACCGCGCTGGTGAAGACGTTCATCGAGCGGCCGGGCATGTCCCAGGTCGCCAGGGCGATGCCGTCGGAATTGGTCTCGAAGCGGAAATTGGTGAAGTCCATCGCTGATCCTCGAAGTTTTTTTGGCGGTTGATCCGTGCGTCCGTCACCCGTTTTAGGATGTTGTAAAAACCTATGCGGGTAGTTCGT
>JAKONB010000279.1 GCA_022702195.1 Beijerinckiaceae bacterium
CCCCCAGCCAAACCGGTCGGTCTCCGGAAGGGCTCCCGATGCGTCGGGCGGCAGGTGCAGGCTTATAGGCAGAGCGTAGGAATATTGTCAAGACATGTCGGGGTGTGGAGCAGGCCGGATCAGCCAAGCGTGACCGCCCCCGGTCGATGTTCCCCTCGGAGGACGGCATCCGGCGTCGTTCAGCCGCCGGGCGTGGCGGGCGGATCCCGTCACCGTTCCGATCGCGCCGAGGCCGGTTCAGGCGGCGGCGAGGTGGCGGCGCAGGCTGATCGCGGCTCCTCCGATCAGGGTCCCGGCCAGATAGGCGGCGAGGACCAAAGCCGCGCCTTCGACCCAAAGGCCGAGGCGGCCGGGCGCGACCTCGGTGACGGCCAGGGCCAGCAGGGCCAGCAGCGCCACCGCGAGGATGCCCGCACCGATCCGGGCGCTCCGGCCGCGCGGCGGGCCGAGCCAGGCCCCGATGCCGGCGCCGAGCAGGAAACCGGCGGCCATGGCCGGCCAGAACGCGGTCAGCAGAACGATCATGCGGCGCTCTTCCGAGGGGCGAGGTGAGCCGGGCTCACGGGACCAGGGCGAAGCCGAGGCCCGCCCCGGCGGGGAGCTGGGTGCCGGCCGGGGCGGCCGCGATCCGGTCGGCCGGGATGCCGGCCTGGAGCAGGTATTCGGTGACGGCCAGGGCGCGCTGGCGCGGCAGGTCCGGCTCCGGTTCCGGGGGGGCGGCGGGCTTGGCCTCGGCCGGGGCGGGCTTCTTCGCGGCCGTCCCTTTCGCCTCCGGGGCCTTGGCGGGCGTCGGTTTGGCGCCCGGCGATTTCGCGCCGGGAGGTTTGGCACCGGGCGGCGGACTGGCCTTGGCCGGCTCGTCGGCCGAGGCGGTGGTCTCGACGGCGGTGTCGAGGACGGGCTTGGCGGCGGGGGCGGCCCCCGGCGGATCGAGCGGACCCGTCACCACGATCCGCCCGGTGGGACAGGTTCCGGCCCAGGCGGCCAGCGCATCCAGGACGGGATAGAAGGCCGGGGTGAGGAGGGCGCTGGCGGGGGCGAAACGCAGCGGCGCGCCCTCGGTCAGGCCGGCGAAGCGGGTTCGGCACAGGTCCGGGTCGACCGGCTCGCCGGCTTCGGGGCCGGCGATCGTCGCCGCCCCTTGCCAGCCGGCCGGCAGGGTCCGCGAAAAATCCGCCGCGATCCGACGGCCGGTCTCGGCGTAGAGCGCCTGGCCGGTGAGGGTCAGGGTGCGGTCGGCCAAGCGGATCTCCCCCTGCGCCAGCAGGGCGAGCGCTCCGATCGCCGGCTCCAGGGCCGCCGTGAGATCGGCGGGCGCCCCCTCGGCCATCCGGCTCCGGTCGACGATCCGTTCGCGAAAGAACCGGGGCCTCACGGCGGCGAGCAGCCGCGCGCGGGTCGCGGCGTCCGGCAGGTGGCCGCTGACGGTGACGCTGTCGGCCTCGCGCCGGATCGCGAGGCGGTAGGGCGAGAGCGGCCGGGTCTCCAGGGAAACCGGGCCGGAGGCGATGCCGGCGGGGCGCTGATCGCGCATCAGGCCGGCGATCTCGCCCAGAGCCTGCCCGTCGAGGGCGATGCCCGACACCGTCATCGCCCCGTTCGCGAAGGTGACGCCGCCCTCCTGCAGCAGCGCGACGAGGCGCAGGGCGAAGGCGGTGAGCGCCTTCGGGTCGATCCCGGCGGGCAGGCCGCGCGCGGTCCGCGTGTCGTCGGTGATCCCGGCTCCCTCTGCGGCCTCCGTGGCGCGCTTGCGCAGGTCGGCGCGCTCGGCCTCCGAGACCCCGTAGCCCGACAGGCGGAGGCCGCCGCCGGCGGCGCGGTCGATCCCGAAGCGAAACTCCTCGATCAGGGCCGGGACGATCTCCACCGGGCCGATCACGTAGCCGGTGGGCGGCGTGGTCAGGCTCGCCCGCAAGGTCACCTCGTCCGCCACCGAGGCGGCCTCGCCGGCCAGCGACAGGGTTGTGTCCTGAAGCGTGACGTGGGCGCCCGGCGCCAGATGGGAGAGGGCCGTGAGCGCGAAGGCGGCGGCCTCGGCGAAATCCGGCGGCGCCCCGAGGGCGGCCTTGGCCCGGTCGCGCAGCCGGGCCTCCGGCGGCAGGGAGGGGGCGAGCCGTTCGGCCAGGGCCGCCGGCCCGATCGCGGCCGGGCGGTGGCCGGTCAGGTCGATGCGGTCCGGCTTGGTGCGGGTCGCGGTCCAGACGAAGGGGGTGGCCTCCTCCACCAGCCCGACCGGCCCGTCGAGGCGGCGCAGGCCCGGCAGGGCGGCGAGCTGCCGGTAGGCGTTTTCGCGGATGCCCGCATCCGGCGCTTCGCCGAGGACGAAGAGGTCGCGTCCCTGCGCCTCGAAGCGCAACCAGGGCTCGGAACCCGGCTCCGCCGTCGCCCGGGCGATCGCCGCCGCCCCCGCATGCAGTCCCGCCTCGATGCCCGGCGTGACCCGGGCCACGGTCAGCCCGAGGATCAGCCCCAGGCCCGGCAGCCCGAGGATCCAGCCGAGGCGACGGCACCGGTCGCGGAAGGAGGAGGCGGACACGCGGGACCCCGTTTCAGGCGGTGCGGCTGATGTGTTGACGACACGAACCGATCAAGCGCCCGCTTCGCGGCATCTTGAGGGCCGCGCGCCTCACGAATCCCGCAGCATCTCGAGTTCGAGCCAGCGATCCTCGGCGGCGGCGAGCTGGGTCTCGGCCTCGCTGAGCAGCGCCGACGCCTTGGCGAACCGGGCGGCGTCGCGGGCGTAGAGGTGCGGGTCGGCCAGCACGGCGCGCAATTTGCCGATGTCGGATTCGAGTTTCTTGATCCGCTCCGGCAGGGTCTTGAGCTCGTGCTGCTCCTTGAAGGCCATCTTCGGCTTGGAGGCGGGGGCGGCGGGGGCCGCCGCCTCGGCCTTGCTCCGCTCGCGCTGCTCGGCGCGGCCGGCCCGGGTGGTCGAGGCCACGGTGCGGGCCTGGACCCCCTCCCCGCGCTGGGCGATCATGTCGGTGTAGCCGCCCGCATACTCGATCCAGCGGCCCTCGCCCTCGCTCACCAGCACGCTGCCCACCACCCGGTCGAGGAAGTCGCGGTCGTGGCTCACCAGGATGAGGGTGCCGGAGTAATCGGTCAGCATCTCCTGGAGCAGGTCGAGGGTCTCGAGGTCGAGGTCGTTGGTGGGCTCGTCGAGGACCAGGAGGTTGGCGGGCTGGGCCAGCGCCCGGGCGATGAGCAGGCGGTTGCGCTCGCCGCCCGACAGCACCCGCACCGGGGTGCGGGCCTGCTCCGGCGCGAACAGGAAGTCCTTCATGTAGCCGATGACGTGGCGGCTCACCCCGCCGACGATCACCGAATCGCCGCTGCCGCCGGTGAGCACCTCGGTGACGGTCATCGACGGTTCCAGCACCGCGCGGGTCTGGTCGAGGAGCATCATCTTGAGGTTGGTGCCGAGCGCGATGGTGCCGGAATCGGGGCCGAGCTGTCCGGTGAGCAGGTTGATCAGCGTGGTCTTGCCGGCGCCGTTGGGGCCGACGATGCCCAGCCGGTCGCCGCGCATCACCCGGATCGAGAGAT
>JAKONB010000286.1 GCA_022702195.1 Beijerinckiaceae bacterium
CCGAGCAGTGGGACATCGAGGGGCTGCGCGAGCGGACCCAGTCGGTGCTCAACCTCGACGTGCCGGTGGAGGATTGGGCCAAGGAGGAGGGCATCGCCGACGAGGAGATGCGCGAGCGCCTGCGCAAGGCCGCCGATGAGGCCTATGCGGCCCGGGTGGAGAAGAACACTCCCGAGGTCATGACCTACGTGGAGAAGCAGGTACTGCTCCAGACCCTCGACCATCTCTGGCGCGAGCACCTCGTCACCCTCGACCACCTGCGCCAGGTGGTCGGCTGGCGCGGCGTCGCCCAGCGCGACCCGCTCAACGAGTACAAGTCCGAGGCGTTCGACCTGTTCAACGGTCTCGTCGGCGCCCTGCGCGAGCAGGTGACCCAGCAGCTCGCGCGCATCGAGATCATGTACGAGGAGCCGGCGCAGGACGGCGCCGCCAGCCCGTTCGGCCAGCCCGCCCTGCCGCCGATGTTCGCCCAGCACCTCGATCCCGTCACCGGCGAGAACGAGATGGATTACGCGGGCACCGGCAGCGATGGCGGCGCGGGTCCGGCTTACGGCTACGCCGCGCAGACTCTCGCGGGGGATACGGCCCTGCTCGAACGCGATCCCAAGGATGCCAGCACCTGGGGCCGGGTCGGGCGCAACGAGCCGTGCCCGTGCGGCTCGGGCAAGAAGTACAAGCATTGCCACGGCACGCTCACCGCCTGAGGTGATGCCACGCCGGCCGGTGGACGATGCCGGGGCGGCTCGCCCGGATGCTGGCGGCGGTTCCCGACGCGACCGGCACGTCACGCGTGCCGGTCGCGTTCCGGTACGATCGCGAGGCGTGATCCGGTGGCCGCTCGGTCCGACAGGATACCGGATCGGCCAAGCCTGCGCGGCGCCGGGGCGAAGCCCAAACCCGTCATCCCGAAGGGATCAACCGGACGGGGTATCGGCCTAGCGGAAACAGAGCCGACACATTTTTGGTCACCTGCCCGAAAACGACCCACTTTCGCCCGCAAGCTTGACCCTTCGATAGCCAAGGGAGCGAGACGGCATGGGGAATCCCCGATCGGCGAAGACGGGACTGCCACTGGTCCTGATCCTGACGACGACGGGCCTGGGTGCCTGCAACGCCCCCAGCACGACGGGTTCCCTCGGGGCGGGCGGCACCGCCGGCAAGCCCATGGTGGTGAGCGACGCGGAGCGCGATTGCCTCGGCCGGGCGATGTATTTCGAATCGAACCGCAGCGATGCCGAGGGCCTGCTCGCGGTGGGCACGGTGGTGATGAACCGCCTGGAGAACGCCGCCTTCCCCAATGGCGGCATCTGCGCGGTGGTCGGACAGCCCCGCCAATTCGCCACCGGCGTGCTGAGCAAGCCCATGGCGGAGAAGGATCTGCCGAAGGTGGCCGCGGTCACCGATGCGGTGCTGGACGGGCAGCGCCACCCGAAGGTCGGCCGGGCGATGTATTTCCACACCGCCGGCCGCACCTATCCGTACAACAACATGCATTACGTGGCGGTGGCGGGCGGCAATGCCTTCTACGAGAAGCGCAAGCCCGGCGCCCCCGAGCAGACCCCGCCGACAGCCCTGGCCTTCGCGGCGGTCGCGCCGCCGGTCGCCATGCCGGAGACGGCCCCGGTGCCCGCGCCGGCACGGGTTCCGCCGGAGGTCGCCGCAGCGCCTGCCGTCGCTCCGGCCCCCGCGATCCGCACGGCCGCCGCCCCGGTGGCCCCGGCCAAGGTCCACGCCCCCATGGCGGCCAAGGCCGCGCCGAAGGTGCAGGTCGCCGAGAGCCGGGCGGTGGCACCCCCGGGCAGCCTGGTCAGCGGATTGCCGATCCCGACCTACGCGGCCACCTCCCCCTGAGGCAGCGACCGCGCCGGGGCGTCGCCTCGGCCTACACCGTCACCTGGGTGCCGACCTCCACCACGCGCCCCGTGGGGATCTGGAAGAAGACCGTGGCATCGTTGGCGTTCTTGGCGAGCGTGATGAAGATCCGGTCCTGCCAGAGCGGCATGCCCGAATGCGCCGCCGGGCGGATCGAGCGGCGCGACAGGAAGAACGACGTCGCCATGATGTCGAACTTGAACCCCTGCTTGCGCAGCAGGGTCAGCGCCCGGGGGATGTTGGGCGTCTCCATGTAGCCGAACTTCATCACCACCTTGTGGAAATGCGGGCCGATCGGCTCGATGCGGATGCGGTCGGCGGCACTCGCCCGCGGGGTGTCCACGGTCTCCACCGTGAGGACGACGTTCTTCTCGTGCAGCACCTTGTTGTGCTTGAGGTTGTGCAGCAGGGCGGCGGGGGCGATGTAGGGATCGCTGGTGAGGAACACCGCCGTGCCGCGCACGTGATGCGGCGGGCTCTTCTCCAGCATGCTGACGAGCTCGGTGAGCGGCACGTCGGTCTTGCGGGTCTTGTTGATGAGGATCGCCACGCCCCGCACCCAGGTCCACATCACGACGATCAGGGCGCCGGCGAACAGCAACGGCACGTAGCCGCCGTCGAACACCTTGAGCAGGTTCGAGAGCAGGAACAAGATCTCGATGGCGACGAAGGGCAGGATCGCCACGCCGGCCGCCCAGGGCGACCATTTCCAGGTCTTCCACAGGACCAGGAAGGCGAGGCTGGCGGTGATCAGCATCGTGCCCGTCACGGCGATGCCGTAGGCGGAGGCCAGGGCCGCCGAGGAGCGGAAC
>JAKONB010000291.1 GCA_022702195.1 Beijerinckiaceae bacterium
CGCATCAGCTCGAGGATCTCGGGCTGCTTGGCCATGTTGAGGGTCGCTTCGCAGGCGAACTGGAGCGGGTAGTCGTTCTTCTTCTGCCACGCCACCAGGTGGGGCAGCATGTCCTTGGTGGCCTTGCGGTTGCCGATGAAATTGTCGTCGACGAAATAGACCACCGCCGGATGGCCCGGCTGGGAAATGATCGCGTCGAGTTCGCCCAGCATCTGCTCCGGGCTCTTCAGGCGCGGCTGGCGGCCGTAGAGCTGCGGGATGTCGCAGAACTCGCAGCGATAGGGGCAGCCCGAGGAGAATTGCAGCGAGCCGATCAGGTAGCGCTTGAGCGGGGCCGCCTCGTAGGCCGGCGCCGGGAAGTCGGAGAGCGGCAGGCGCTCCTTGGTCTCGAGCCGGACCTGGGCGGCGGGGATCGCCACGTCGCGATCGAGGATCGCCACCAGTTCGTCGGTGGCGTCGCCGATCTCGCCGATATGGAGATAGTCGAATTCCGGATATTGCTCCGGCGAGCCCGAGACCGAGGGGCCGCCCAGCACCGTGACCTTACCGGCCCCGTGGGCGCGGGCGTAGATGTCGCGGATCTGCGGCGCCTGGATGTGCATGCCGGAGACGAACACCGCGTCGGCCCAGGCGAAATCCGCCGCCCCGGCCCGCCGGATGTTCTCGTCGACGAAGCGGTACTCCCAGGATTCCGGCATGTAGGCCGCGATCAGCAGGAGCCCCTGGGGCGGCATGAAGGCCTTCACGCCGCCCATCAGCGGGTAGGCGTGGGCAAAGGTCCCGAAGGACGGCGTGTAGGCGGGAAAGACGCAGAGGATGCGTCGTTTCGTGGAGACGGAAAGGGTGCATCGCATGGGCACTTATCTAGCACAGCGTCGCCGAAAGGCGTCACCCTCGCGCCGGGATTTCTGACCCGACCCGGCCGTGGGCGGCCTCCGGACTCCGGCGGTCACGCGTCTTTGAACGCGGGCCGCGTCCCGAACGCTATTCCAGGCCGCGATCGTCGGCGTTCAGGGCGAGCTGGCGCAGGCTGCCGAGGGCCGTGACGAGGATCGCCTCCGTGGGCGAGGCCAGGGCCAGGCGCACTGCGTTCGGCGCGTGTCCGGGCTGGACCGCGAAGGCGCTGGCCGGGGTCACGGCGATGCCGAGGCGCGCGGCCGCGTTGGCGTAGGTCTCGGCCCGCCAGGTCTCGGGCAGGTCGAGCCAGAGATGGTAGGCGCCGGGATCGCCCCGGATGTCGAGTCCGTGCAGCGCCTCGCGGGCGAGGGCCTGCCGAGCGGCCGCGTCCGCACGCTTGGCCCGCCCCAGCCGCTCGGCCTCTCCCTCCTCGATCAGTCGCAGCCCGACATGGAACGGCAGGCCGGTCGCCCCCCAGCCGCCGGAGCGCAGGGTCATGGCGATGCGGTCGGTGAGCCCGGGAGGACAGGCGACGAAACCGAGGGTGAGCCCCGGCGCGATCCGCTTCGACAGGCTGTCGACCAGGATCACCCGGTCGGGCGCCAGGGCCGCCACCGGGATCTGGTCGCCGAGGAAGCCGTAGATCGCGTCCTCGATCGCCACCAGCCCGAGGCGCTCGATGCAGGCGGCGATGGCGCCGCGCCGCGCCGCTCCCATCGTGATGCCGAGGGGATTGTGCAGGGAGGGCTGGAAGTAGAGGCCGCGCAGCGGCGCGGTCCGGTGCGCCTGGGCGAGGGCGTCGGGGCAGAGCCCCTCCCCGTCCATGGCGATCGGAACGAGGGTGATGCCGAGGCGGGCGGCCATGCCCTTCACCACCGGGTAGGTCAGGGCCTCGACGCCGAGGCGCTCCCCGGGCGGCGCGATGGCCGCCATGGCGGCGGCGACGCCCTGCCGGCCATTCCCGGTGAACAGCATCCGGGCCGGGTCCGGATTCCAGCCCCGCCGCGCGAGGAAGCACGCCGCGATGCTGCGCGCCGATCCGGTCCCGGCCGCCGCCACCGGGGCCAGGGTCGCTCCGATCGCCTCCGTCCGCAGCGCCCGCGCCACGATCTCGGACAGGATCTGCTCCTGACCCGGCAGGATCGAATAGATGCGTTCGAGGTCCACCGCCGAGGCGGGCGGCTCGACGAAGCCCGGCAGGGGGCGCCCCATCGCCGAGCGCACATAGGTGCCACGCCCCACCTCCCCGGTGACGAGGCCGCGCCGCCCGAGTTCGGCGTAGACCCGGCTCGCGGTGGAGACCGCGATGCCGCGCTCGTAGGCGAAGATCCGCTGTGGCGGCAGCCGGTCGCCCGGCCTCAGCCGGGACGCGGCGATGTCCTCGGCCACCCGGTCGGCGATGACGCGATAATCGCTCACGATCGATATTGCTCCGAGGGCAATGTTTCAATTGATCCGAGATCATGGTGGGGCAATGTCGGGAGGCAAGTCCCGTTGGAGGCCCATCGTGTCGTTCTCTCCCACTTCGCCCTTCCCCGTCCGCACCGATCTCGTTTCCGGCGAGCGTGGCGCCCTGCCGGTGCGTCTGTGGCTCACGCGGTGGCGGGCGCGGCGTGCCCTGCGGGCGCTGCATCCCGACCAAATGCGGGAGGCAGGACTGACCCGCTACGAGGTCGGGCGCGAGGCGGCAAAGCCGTTCTGGCGCGCCTGACCGCACAAACGAAAACGCCCGACCTCGCGGCCGGGCG
>JAKONB010000299.1 GCA_022702195.1 Beijerinckiaceae bacterium
CAACCGCGAGGCGGTCCATCTGACGCGCATGCGCTCGGACGAAGGCCTCGTCGGCCTCATCGCCAAGACCGCGGAGCCCCTGTCGCTCTCCGACGCCCAGTCGCACCCGTCGTTCTCCTATCGGCCGGAGACGGGCGAGGAGGCCTACCACGCCTTCCTCGGCGTCCCGCTCCTGCGCGCGGGCAACACCCTCGGCGTGCTCGTGGTGCAGAACAAGACCTACCGGGTTTATTCCGAGGAGGAGATCGAGGCGCTCCAGACCACCGCCATGGTGCTCGCCGAGATGATCGCCTCGGGGGAGCTGCAGGCCCTCGCGCCGGGTAGCGGGCCCGTGGCCCGGCGCGCCGTGAGCCAGCGCGGCGTGGCTTTGGCCGACGGCATCGGCCTCGGGCACGTGGTGCTGCACGAGCCGCGCATCGTGGTGAAGACGCTGATCGCCGAGAATGTCGACCGCGAGGTCGAGCGGCTGGAACGGGCCATCGGCGAGGTCCGCTCGGCCATCGACGACCTCGTCGAGCGCGGCGACAACATCGGCACCGGCGAATCCCGCGAGGTGCTGGAAACCGTCCGGATGTTCGCCCACGACAAGGGCTGGCTGCGCCGGATGCGCGAGGCGGTGCATTCCGGCCTGACGGCGGAAGCCGCGGTGGAGCGCGTCCAGTCGGACAACCGCGCCCGGATGATGCGCCAGAGCGATCCGTATCTGCGCGACCGCCTGCACGACCTCGACGATCTCGCCAACCGCCTCCTGCGCACGCTGATCGGCGCCGAGGGCAGCGGCACGCCCCGGGTCCTGCCCGAGAACGCAATCCTGGTCGCCCGCTCCATGGGGCCGGCCGCGCTCCTCGACTACGACCGGACGTTGCTGCGCGGCGTGGTGCTGGAGGAAGGCGGCCCGACCAGCCACATCGCCATCGTGGCCCGGGCCTTGGGCATTCCGGCTGTGGGCGAGGTCGCCAACGCCACGGCCCTGTGCGACGCGGGCGACGCGATCATCGTCGACGGCGCCACGGGGGAGATCCAGGTCCGTCCCGGGCCGGAGATCGAGGCGGCCTATGCCGAGATGGTGCGGGTGCGCGCCAAGCGGCAGGAGCAGTACCGCGCCCTGCGCGACCTGCCCTCCGTCACCCGCGACGGCACCGAGATCGGGCTCCAGCTCAATGCCGGCCTGCTCATCGACCTGACCCATCTGCAGGAGACGGGGGCGGCGGGCATCGGCCTGTTCCGCACCGAGCTGCAATTCATGGTCGCCCAGCGCATGCCCTCGGCCGCCGAGCAGCAGACGCTCTACGAGGCGGTGTTCGCCGCCACCGGCGACCTGCCGGTGACGATCCGGACCCTGGATATCGGCGGCGACAAGATCCTGCCCTACATGCCGGCCCTCGAGGAGGAGAACCCGGCTCTGGGCTGGCGGGCGATCCGCATCGGCCTCGACCGCCCGGCCCTCCTGCGGGTGCAGCTGCGCGCGCTCCTCAAGGCGGCGGGCGGCCGCCCGCTCAAGATCATGTTCCCGATGGTGGCGACGGTGGACGAGTTCACCCGCGCCAAGGCCATCGTCGAGCGCGAGAAGGCGCATCTGCGCCGCCACGGCCACGCCCTGCCGAGCGATTGCAAGCTCGGGGTGATGGTCGAGGTGCCCTCGCTGCTGTTCCAGATCGACGAGATCGCGCAGAAGGCCGACTTCCTGTCGGTGGGCTCGAACGACCTGATGCAGTTCCTCTTCGCGGTGGACCGCGAGAACCGGCGCGTGGCCGACCGGTTCGATACGCTGAGCGTGCCGGCCCTGCGGGCCTTCCGCCTGATCGCCGAGCGGGCGGCGGCGGCCGGCTGCCCGGCCACGGTCTGCGGCGAGATCGGTGGCAAGCCCCTGGAGGCCATGGCGCTGATCGGCCTCGGCTTCCGTCAGCTCTCGATGTCGCCCGCCGCCATCGGCCCGGTCAAAGCCATGGTGCTCGCCATCGAGGCCGGCGAGGTCGCCGCGTTCATGGAGGCCGAGATGGCGCGGATGAGCGACGGCGATTCCCTGCGCCCGGCGCTGATCGCCTTCGCGAAGGCCCGGGGCGTGCCTATCTGACGCCCATGCGGCGGCGCCTGCCGACCGCCGCAACCCGCCACAATCTTGTCACTGGTGAGAGTACCCGACGGGCGATGACCCCCATTCCTTCAGACCGTCTCGACGCGATCCTGACGCGCTACGACATCGTGACCGCCACGCTCAGCGCGGGCTCGGCCGATTCCGACACGTTCGTGCAGCTCTCGCGTGAATTGTCCGAACTGGAGGGCGTGGTCGCGGCGATCCATGCCTACCGGGCCGCGGCCACCAACCTATCCGACATCCAGGCGCTGATCGACGAACCGGGCAGCGATTCCGAGATGCGGGCGCTGGCCGCCGACGAGAAGCCGGAGGCCGAGGCCGGGCTCGAGGCGGCGCACCGGGCGCTCCAGCTCATCCTGCTGCCGAAGGATTCGGCCGACGAGAAGAGCGCCATCCTCGAAATCCGCGCCGGCACCGGCGGGGACGAGGCCGCCCTCTTCGCCGGCGACCTGTTCCGGATGTACGGCCGTTACGCCGACACCAAGGGCTGGAGGGTCGACGTCATCTCCGAGAGCGAGGGGACGGTGGGCGGCTATCGCGAGGTCATCGCGGAGGTGAAGGGCAAGGGCGTGTTCGCGCGTCTGAAGTTCGAGAGCGGCGCCCACCGGGTTCAGCGCGTGCCCGACACCGAGACCCAGGGGCGCATCCACACCTCCGCCGCCACGGTGGCGGTGCTGCCCGAGGCCGAGGAGGTCGACATCGTGATCAACGATGCGGACCTGAAGATCGACACCATGCGTTCGCAGGGGGCCGGCGGCCAGCACGTCAACAAGACCGAATCGGCGATCCGCATCACCCACATGCCGAGCGGGATCGTGATCTTCGTCCAGGAGGAGCGCTCGCAGCACAAGAACCGCGCCCGCGCCATGTCGCTGCTGCGCGCGAAGCTCTACGACGCCGAGCGCTCGGCCAAGGACAGTGCCCGCGCCGCCGACCGGAAATCGCAGGTCGGCTCGGGCGATCGCTCGGAGCGCATCCGCACCTACAATTTCCCGCAGGCCCGCGTCACCGACCACCGCATCAACCTCACCCTCTACAAGCTGGAGGAGGTTCTGGCCGGGGAGGCCCTCGACGAGCTGGTGGACGCCCTCGTGACCGAGCATCAGGCGGAGCTGCTGGCGGCCGAGGGCATGGCCTGATCGATGCGGCTCGACGCGCAGACCGGCCGGGCCGACGCGCTGAAGGCCGTCGCCGGGACCCTGGCGGAACACGGCATCGGCGGCCAGGATGCGCGCTTCCTCGTGCTCGACCTCCTGGGGATCGGCACCACCGATCTCGTCCTCCACGGCGATACGCCCATCGGGGCGGCGGGGGCCGAGGGCCTCGCCGCGGCGGTGACGCGGCGTCTCGCGGGTGAGCCGGTGGCGCGCATCGTCGGGGCCTGGGAATTCTGGGGCCTGACCTTCGGGCTCTCCCCCGAGACGCTGGTGCCGCGCCCCGACACCGAAACCCTGGTGGAGACGGCCCTGGCGCTCCAGCCGGATCGGGCGCGGCCGCTGCGGATCCTCGATCTCGGCACCGGAACGGGCTGCATCCTGGTGGCGCTCCTCACCGAGCGGCCCCGCGCCTTCGGCCTCGGGGTCGACCTGTCCCTCGGCGCCCTGCTCCAGGCCCGGGCCAATGCGCGCGCCAACGGGGTCGCGGACCGCGCGGCCTTCGCCAACACCGATTGGGCGGCGGGATTGTCGGGGACCTTCGACCTCGTCGTGTCGAATCCGCCCTACATCGTGAGCGCGACCATCGCCGAACTCGACGTCGCAGTGCGCCTCCACGATCCCATGGCGGCCCTCGACGGGGGCGCCGACGGGCTCGATGCCTATCGGCGCATCGTCGGCGCGGTGGCGGAGGGATCGATCGGTCTCGCCCCCGGGGGCGCCCTGGTCTTCGAGGTCGGCTACGACCAGGCCGAGGCCGTCGCCGGGATCGGATGCGCAGCTGGGTTTTCCCGATCCGAGATCGCCCATGATCTCGCCGGTCATGCCCGCGTGGTGAGCCTACGCCGTCCGTGAGATCAAAAATATTCGTGAAAAGCCGGAGTCTCGATGGGGACTCGTATAAAAAAGGCTTGTTGCAGTCCGATCGAGCCGCTACCTTGACCCTCAGATCGCGAACGATCCATTACGATGGATCGCGGTAGGAATGTTGACGGCATCGCTTCGCGACAATCCTAGACGATCTCCCCACGATCAAGCTGGCGCGCGCGGGACGATGCGCAGGAGCTTGGTCACTTTCGAGCCAGACAACCGTAGGACGCCTGGACGCTCAGAGTGAGCCTCGGTTGACGGGACACACGGCAAGCACGGCGCATTCGATCGCGGAGCACGACCGGATCAGGAAGACGACCCGGATCATCCGGTCCTTCGACCCGCCCCCGATGGGCACCGCCGCGGCCGCCCGGACATCGCCGCATCATCAGACGCTCCGATACGAACGAGGGTCAATCGAGACCGATGAGACCAAATCAGAACAGACGGATGCGCGGTCGCAACCGCCCCAAAGGCCCCAATCCGCTCACGCGCTCCTATGAATCGAACGGGCCGGACGTCAAGATTCGCGGCACCGCCCAGCACATCGCCGACAAATACGCCCAACTTGCCCGCGATGCGCAGGCGAGCGGCGATCCGGTCGCGGCGGAGAACTATTTTCAGCACGGCGAGCATTATTTTCGGATTATCTCCGGTGCGCAGGAACAGAGCCGCCAGCAGAACGGCGGTTATGCCCGCGGCTTCGACGAGGACGACGCCGAGGGCGACGACGACGCCCAGAACGCACCGCTCGGCTACGCCGCCAGCAGCTACGCGGCGAATGGCTACGGCGACGACTATACCGACCCGGCGCAGCAGCCCCAGCCACAGCCCTACGAGGGACGGCAGGATGCGAACAGGCAGGAGCTGAACCGGCAGGAATCGAACCGCTCCGATTCCAATCGCCAGGATTACGGCTCGGACAACAATCGCCAGAATCGCAACGACCGGCGCGAGCGCTTCCAGAACCGGAACGACCGCAACCAGCGCTTCGACAACCAGCGCCAGGACGGGAATCGGCAGGACAGCAACCGGCAAGATTACGCGCGCCAGGATTCCAATCGTCCGGACGGTTACCGGCCGGATGCCAACCGGCAAGACTCCCATCGTCAGGAGTTCAACCGGCAGGACGGGCAGCGGACCGACAATCCCCGGCAGGATTACGGCCGACAGGAGCAGCCGCGCCAGGAGGTCCAGCGGAGCGACTACAATCGCCAGGACTCCTCACGTCAGGACTCCCCGCGTCACGACTCGCCGCGTCAGGATTTCAACCGCCAGAACCAGCCGCGCACCGAGCCGTCGCGGTTCGAGACCAGCCGCACCGAGGCGCCGGCTCAGGATCCGTCTCGCTCGGAACAGGGCCAGCCGGACGCCCCCCGTCAGGAGACGCCGCGTCGGTCCAACGATGCCCCCGCGCGCCGCAGCCGTCGGCGCGAGGAGCCCGATCAGCGTGGTGCCTCCGAGGATGTGGCGGCGCTCCCCGCCTTCCTGATGGCCCCCACCCGGCCGGCAGCGGCGGTGGTGGAACGTCCGGTGGAGAGTCAGCCGGAGGCGGCCTCCTACGAACCGGCTCCGGCCACCCCCGATGAGGACGCGCCGGCGCCCAAGCCGCGCCGCCGCCGTCGTGCCCGCTTCGAGCCCTCGGAGATCGCCGAGGGGGGGGCCAGCGAGGGGAACGATCCCGCGTCGGGCACCGAGTAAGCCGAACGGTTCCGTCGACCGCTCCGAGAAGGCCGCCTCCCCCCCCGGAGGCGGCCTTCTTCCGTTCAGGGGGTCCTCATGGGCCAGACCGCGCACCAATCGTCGTAGGCGTGGACGCGGTGGCGATGGCGGCGGTGCCGCGCCGCTTCCCCGAAGGGCGCCAGCTCCCAGGTCCAGGCTCGGTCCGGCGGGGGGAGCCGCAGCCCGTGCAACAGGTCGAGCCGCCCGGTCACCCGCCCGTCACGATCCTCCTCGACCTGCTCGAGGTCCGTCACGAGGCAGACCCGCGCCGAGAGCCGCGCGAGACCGTCGAGATGGGCCTGGACGATCCGGCGGCCGAAATCGGGGGGTGGCGTCTCCCCACGCCGCTCGAACCCGTCCAGGGGCACGATGGGCAGTTGCGAGAGGAGATTGGCCGAGACCACGAGATCGATCTCCGCGCCGCCGCACAGGTCCGTGAGCGGATCGGCCGGATCGGTCGTTCCGGCACCGACACGATGGGCGCTGCCGCTGATCTCCGCCGTCACCAGGCGGACATGGGGATAGCGGCGGGCCATGCGCCGAGCGGGATGCAGATGAACGGCATCGACCAGACGAACCTCCCGGAACGTCGCGGCGAGCAGCGCCAGCGGCACGTCGTCGAGGAGGCCCGAACCCAGAATGACGGCGACGCGTCCCTCACGGGTGGCCTGGCAGGCGCGGGCGACGGTCTCGCGCGCGGCGGCCAAATGGTCGGCCCAGGCCGCCCGGCACCGCCGCGAGCGCGCGAGCAGGAGCACGCTCTCGCGCAGGTAGCCGAGGCGCCGGAGGGCGCGGGGAACCGGCGTCGTCAGGTAATGCGCGAGTTCGGTCAGCATGCGGAGTCCGGCGCGGGGGATACGGTCGTCATGGCCCGGCGGTCGGCATGGTCGACGGGAACAGCGATCATCATCAACCTATCGACGGGTGTCCGGGCGCACGCGAAAAGCCGAGGGGGCGAACAAACCCGCAGCCGAGGGAACCCCGGCGCAACCGTGACGGTTCAGGGGGGACCGTAACACCGCAGCCCCGCCGGAGACGTCGTGTCCAGCCTCATCCGCATCATTCTCGCGATCTTCCTGCCCCCGATCGCCGTCCTCGTGACCGCCGGCATCGGTGTGCAGTTCTTCCTCAACATCCTGCTGACCATCCTGGGCATCGTTCCCGGCATGATTCACGCCCTCTGGATCGTCATGCGCGACCGCTGAGCCGGCTGGTACGGCGCCTTGACGCATCCTGTGAACCACGGTCGAATCCCGCCCGGCCCCGACCTCGGGCCGGCGGAGCCGGAGCAGACATGGCCACACGCGGGTTCACGGGACACCGGCCGCCGGACGCGACGCGCGAGCGCCTGCCGCCGGGCCAGTCCCTGACGACGGATTTTCCGGTTCTTCAGATCGGGCCGACGCCGCGGATCGACCTCGCGACCTGGAGCTTCACCCTGCGGGACGGGGCAAAGCCGATCAAATCCTGGACCTGGGAGGCGTTCAACGCCCTGCCGCGCACGCAATGGGGCGGCGACATCCATTGCGTCACCCAATGGTCGAAGTTCGACACGCGGTGGGAGGGCGTGAGCCTCGACGATCTCCTGGCCGATGCCGGCGTCCCGGCGCCCACGGACTTCCTGCTGGCGGAAGGCCATGACGACTACACCACCAACGTGCCGCTGGCGGACCTCGTCGGCGGCAAGGCGATGGTGGCCACGCATGTCGGCGGCCTCCCCCTCACGCCCGATCATGGCGGTCCCGCCCGCCTCCTCGTGCCGCATCTCTATTTCTGGAAGAGCGCCAAATGGGTGAAGGGCCTGCGCTTCACCCGCCGGGACGAGGGTGGCTTCTGGGAATTGCGCGGCTATCACATGTACGGCGATCCCTGGCGGGAGCAGCGCTTCGCCGGTGACTGAACCGAACCCGCGCCCCCTCCCCTGGCTGAAGGCCAGCATCGTCGATATCCGGCCGGTCACCGCGCGGGTGAAGGCGTTTCGCCTCCGCGTGGATTTCGACCGCCCCGCGATCGCCGGCCAGCACGTGGATCTGCGCCTGACCGCGCCCGACGGCTATCGGGCGCAGCGCAGCTACTCGATCGCCTCGGCGCCAAGCTCCGACGGCATCGTGGAATTGATGATCGAGGGCTTCGGCGACGGGGAGGTGTCGGGCTTCTTCGACGGGGTGGCCGAACCGGGCGACGTGATCGAGCTGCGCGGGCCGATCGGCGGCTCGTTCGTCTGGCGACCGCAGGATGGTGGCCCCCTCCTGCTGATCGGCGGCGGCTCCGGGGTGGTGCCACTCCTGGCGATCCTGCGCCACCGGGCGATCGCCGCGCCGGATGTCCCCGCCCTGCTGCTCTACTCGGTGCGCGACGCGGCCGAGACGATCCTGCGCGCGGAACTCGCGGACCGGGCGCGCGATGAGCCGGACTTCTCCGTGATGCTGAACGTCACCGGTGGAACGGACGGACGACGGATCGACGCCGCCCTGATCGGCGCGGCCCTGGCCCGCCTTGGCTCCCCGCGCCACAGCTACCTGTGCGGCTCCAACGCGTTCGTCGGCGCCGCCGCCGATCTCCTGCTCGATGCCGGGCTCGACCCGGCCACGATCCGCACCGAGCGGTTCGGCGGCTAGGGCATCGTCCCGAAAGGTGGTTGCCGGCTTTCGGGAAAAGACGATGCAAAATCAAGAATCGAGAGCATCGTCCCGAAAGATGGCTGCCGGATTTCGGAGAAAGACGATCGAAAACAATACCCTCGAGCATCGTCCCGGATCCGAGGTCCGGGACGATGCTGTCAGGAAAGTCCTCACAGGCAATCCGCCACCGCCTCGGCGAGGGAGAGGGACGCGGTGAGCCCGGGGCTCTCGATTCCGAACAGGTGCACGAGGCCGGCCAGGCCGTGCTCGGCCGGCCCGGCGATGCGGAAATCCGCCGCCGGCTCGCCCGGACCGGTGAGCTTGGGCCGGATGCCCGCGTAATCCGGGGTGAGCGCGCCATCGGGCAGTCCCGGCCAGTAGCGCCGGATCGCTGCGGCGAAGCTCTCGACGCGGGCGGGGTCGACCGCGTAGTCGAGGGTGTCGACCCATTCCACGTCCGGCCCGAAGCGCATGCGCCCGGCGAGATCCAGGGTGAGGTGGATACCCAAGCCCCCCTCCATCGGCGCCGGGTAGATCAGCCGGGAGAAAGCCGGGCGGCCCGTGCAGCCGAAATAGCTGCCCTTGGCCAGCACCTGACGGGGAATCCCCTCGGGCGGGTAGCCCTCCGTCGCCGCCGCGAGGCCCTGGGCCGCGAGGCCGCCGGCATTCACCACGGCGTCGAAGGCCAGATCCTCCCCCCCGACCCGGACGCTCCAGCCCGTTCCCTTCCGGGCGATGCGCGCGATGCGGCTGTGGAAGGCCACCGCCCCGCCCGCATCCTCGAGATCGCCCTGGAGCGCCAGCATCAAGGCGTGGGTGTCGACGATGCCGGTGCCCGGTGCGTGGAGGGCGGCGACGCAGGCGAGGTTCGGCTCCAGGGCGAGCGTCTCGGCGCGGTCGAGGAGCGCGAGGCCGGTCACGCCGTTTGCAACGCCGCGTTCATGGAGCGTTGCAATGACACATCGTTCGGATTCGGCGGTGGCGACGATCAGCTTGCCGCAGGCGGCATGCGGGATGCCGTGGCTGGCGCAATAGGCGTAGAGGCGCCGCGCGCCCTCGACGCAGTGCCGGGCGCGCAGCGATCCAGCCGGGTAGTACATCCCGCCATGGATCACCTCGGAATTGCGCGAGGAGATGCCGGTGCCGATGGCGGCCTCCGCCTCCGCCACCACCACCGCATGGCCGCGCTGAGCTAGGGTCCGCGCCACCGCGAGCCCGACGATCCCGGCGCCGATGACGAGCGTGTCCATCTCAGGGTCTCTCGCAAAGGTCCCGCCGCGCCGTCTCGCCCCGGGTGAGGACGGCGGGGGTCGGGCGTTTCGTGAGCCGCTTCTCCGGCCTGACGATGTGCCCGAGGTCGACGCCGAACACCACCCGGCGCAGGGCGCCCCCCGGGGCCGCCCTCCGGGCAGGCCGTCCGTCGTGATCTCCGCACCGACAGGTTTTCGTGGGTGACCGAAGGACTTCCCCGTGCAACGCCGTGGCCCCATGCGCCGGGGGACATGGCGTCGCCGCGCGCTTCACGCTACAAGGGGACGTATCCGTAACCGTTCGAGGCCGGAATCACCTCCGGTTGGCTCGGGTCGCGCAAGAACAGACGCGCGATCGCCGCCCGGCAGGTCTTCCGCCTGCTTGCCCGCAAGGCTTCCGCTCAGTGCCCTTTCCGACCCTGCCGGCCCCGCTCTCCCGAGCTCTGGCCGCGCGCGACTACGAAGACCCCACACCCGTCCAGAGCGCCGTCATCGAGGCCGCCGCGCAAGGCCGCGACCTCCTGGTCTCGGCGCAGACCGGCTCGGGCAAGACCGTGGCCTACGGTCTCGCCTTCGCCGAGACCCTGCTGGGCGGCGAGGAGCGCTTCGGGCCAGCGGGCGCGCCGCTCGCCCTCGTCATCGCACCCACCCGCGAACTCGCCATCCAGGTGGAGCGCGAATTGACGTGGCTCTACGCCGAGACCGGCGCGCGGGTGATCTCCTGTGTGGGCGGCATGGACCCGCGCCGCGAAAGCCGTCAGCTCAATGACGGCGCCCATATCGTCGTCGGCACGCCGGGCCGCCTGCGCGACCACCTGGAGCGCCGCAACCTCGCCACCCAGGACCTGCGCGTCGTGGTGCTGGACGAGGCCGACGAGATGCTCGATCTCGGCTTCCGCGACGACTTGGAATTCATCCTCTCGGTGACCCCGAAGGAACGGCGCACGCTGCTCTTCTCGGCGACCCTGCCGAAAGCGATCGCGACGCTCGCCGAGCGCTACCAGAACGACGCCCTCCGCATCGCGGTGAAGGGCCAGGAGCGCGGCCATTCCGACATCACCTACCGGGCGGTCCGCGTGGTGCCGCGCGAGATCGAGCACGTCGTGCTCAACCTGCTGCGCGCCGCCGACGCGCCGACGGCGATCGTGTTCTGCAACACCCGCAACGCGGTGCGGCACCTCCAGGCGAG
>JAKONB010000317.1 GCA_022702195.1 Beijerinckiaceae bacterium
GGACAAGAGCCACACCTGGCACGTCGACCCCCTCGACGGCACCACCAACTTCCTCCACGGCATCCCGCATTTCGCGATCTCGGTCGGGCTGGAGCGCGACGGGCAGATCGTGGCCGGCGTGATCTACGATCCGGCCAAGGACGAGCTGTTCGTCGCCGAACGCGGCAAGGGCGCTTATCTCAACAACCGTCGCCTGCGTGTCTCCGGCCGCGACGACATGGCCGACGCCCTGGTGGCCTACGGCTCGCCCTATCTCGGCCGCGGCGACCATCCCAAGCTCCTGCGCGAAGTCGCCGCCGTGATGGCGGTGACCGGCGGCATCCGCCGCTTCGGTTCGGCCGCCCTCGACCTCGCCTACGTGGCCTGCGGCCGCTCCGACCTGTACTGGGAGCGTGACCTTCAGACCTGGGACATCGCGGCGGGCATCATCATGGTGCGCGAGGCCGGGGGCTTCGTCTCCAGCGCCGATGGCGGCGCCGAGCCGCTCGCCGCCCGTTCGGTGGCGGCCGGCAACGAGCACTTGCACGGCGACCTGATCAAGCTGCTGCGCCGCGCCAACGCCTGAAGGCGGGCCGGCTTTCCAGCCGGCTCCGCATCATGCTCTAACCCCTCGTGTTTCACCGAACCCGCTGAGAGCCGCCCGCATGGAATCCCGCCGCCACATCGCGCTGAAGGATTCGATTCGTTCGATTCCGGATTACCCGAAGCCCGGCATCGTGTTTCGCGACATCACCACCCTGCTCAGTGATCCGCGCGCCTTCCGGCGGGCGGTGGACGCGCTGGTGCATCCCTATGCGGGCGGGCGGATCGATCAGGTCGCCGGCATCGAGGCGCGCGGCTTCATCCTCGGCGGCGCGGTGGCGCACCAGCTCTCGTCCGGCTTCGTGCCGATCCGCAAGAAGGGCAAGTTGCCCCACAAGACGGTGTCGATCGCCTACGCGCTCGAATACGGCACCGACGAGATGGAGATCCACGTGGACGCCATCAAGCCGGGTGACCGGGTGCTCCTGGTGGACGACCTCATCGCCACCGGCGGCACGGCCTGCGCGGCGGTGAACCTGCTGCGCCGGATCGGCGCCGAGGTGGTGGCGGCCTGCTTCGTCATCGACCTGCCGGAAATCGGCGGCGCGCAGAAGCTGCGCGACCTCGACGTGCCGGTGCGGACCCTGATGGAATTCGACGGGCATTGAGGGCCGCGTTCCTTCTCCCCCTGCGGGAGAAGGTGGCCGGCGGAGCGGGTCGGATGAGGGGACTATCCTGTCCCGAAAGGGCGGCTCCCTCCCGCAGCGGCTGGGATGATCACACCGTGTCCGGTGCAAGGCGCGACGCGCCCTCCTCCCCGTGAGGGGGGGAGAAAGCGCCCTCGTCTCGAAGCCTTGGCGCAGAACAGCGACTATGCGGATCCGCCCGCCCGCCGGGGGAGGGGGGATCCGAAGACTACGCCGCCAGGCTGGTGAACAGGCCGCGTCCGTCGGTGCCGCCCACGAGATCTTCCACGAAATTCTCGGGATGGGGCATCATGCCCAGCACGTTGAGCTTCTCGGAGTAGATGCCGGCGATCGAGTTGAGCGAGCCGTTGCGGTTGGCATCCACCGTCAGGGCGCCGGAGGCGTCGCAGCAGCGGAAGGCCACGCGGCCCTCGCCTTCGAGGCGGGCGATGGTCTGCGCATCGGCGAAGTAGTTGCCCTCGCCATGGGCCACACAGACGTCGATCACCTGATCCTTGGCATAGGCGGTGGTGAAGCGGGTATCGGCGCGCTCGACCCGCAGCATCTGGCGATGGCAGATGAAGCGCCGGTCGATGTTGCGCATCAACACGCCAGGCAGCAGGCCGGATTCGCACAGGATCTGGAAGCCGTTGCAGATGCCGAGCACGAGCCCGCCCCGTGCCGCATGGGCGCGCACCGCATCCATGGCCGCGGCCCGGCCCGCGATGGCGCCGCAGCGCAGGTAATCGCCGTACGAAAAACCGCCCGGCAGCACGGCGAGGTCGGTCCCCGCCGGAAGCTCGGTGTCGGCGTGCCAGACCTTGACCACCTCGGCGCCGGCCTGGGTGAGGGCACGGGCCACGTCCGCGTCGCGGTTGGAGCCCGGGAAGACGACGATGGCGGCGCGCATCAGGCGATCTCGATCGCGTAATTCTCGACGACCGTGTTGGCGAGGAGCTTCTCGCAGGCCGCCTTCAGGGTGGCCTCCGCCGTCGCCCGGTCGTCGCCGGCCAGCTCGATGTCGAAGACCTTGCCCTGGCGCACGCCGTCGATGCCCGACAGGCCGAAGGAGGACAGGGCCGCCTCGATCGCCTTGCCCTGCGGGTCCAGCACGCCGGTCTTCAGGGTGACGATGATGCGGGCTTTCATGGGAACGGACTCGTCTCGTGACAGGGCGCTCTGGCGATAATCGGGAAACGCCGCCCTGGCAACGCGACGCGGCCGATAAGTCTCGTCAGCGACGGGACGCGGCGCGCAGCGGCTCGATGCTGGTGGCCCGGCGCCAGAGCTGGATCATGATCCAGGCCGCGACCAAGCTGAACAGAGCCATCAGGACGTGCCCGACCGTGTCGCCGAGGTCGAACATCCCGGCGAGCGCCCAGCCGGCGGCGATGGCCACGGCGAAAACTTCGGTGCCCACCAGCACCATCATGCTGACGATCGTGACGAGGTTGCGCAGGTTCACAGGCGTTGGTCCCGTAATCTCGTCACGCCCCGCTCGGCGGGGCGATGACGCTGTCTGCGGGCCGAGGTAGCCCGAACCGGGGCAACCCGCAATCGTGCCGGCTCTCCCGCCTCAGCGGGGAGCGCGCTTGGCCAGGATGCGCTGGAGGGTGCGGCGGTGCATGTTCAGGCGCCGCGCGGTCTCGGAGACGTTGCGGCTACACAGCTCGTAGACCCGCTGGATGTGCTCCCAGCGCACCCGGTCGGCCGACATCGGATTCTCCGGCGGGTCGGCGCGTTCCCCGGGCTGGGCCATCAGCGTCCCGTGGATCTCGTCGGCATCGGCCGGCTTGGCGAGGTAGTCGAAGGCGCCGAGCTTCACCGCCGTCACCGCCGTGGCGATGTTGCCGTAACCGGTGAGGATGACGCCGCGCGCTTCCGGCCGCTTCTCCTTGAGCCGGGCGATCACGTCGAGGCCGTTGCCGTCCGCCAGGCGCATGTCGATCACCGCGAAGGCAGGCGCGCGGGCATCCACCATGGACACGCCCTCGGCCACGCTCTCGGCGACCTGAACCTCGTATCCGCGCATCTCCATGGCGCGGGCGAGACGGGTCGAGAAAGGTTTATCATCGTCGACGATCAGGAGGCTGCGATCCGTGAAAGCAGCCAGGGGATCATTGTCGGTGAGCTGCAAGACGTCGGCGCTGGGCGCCGCCGTGCCGGTCTGCGTCAACATCGACGCTCCTCCAGAATGACGGGTGTTCTTGGTCTGGACCTCATATAGGGGCTGCCCCCGGTTCGGTTAGGGGTTGCTCACTACTCAATTGCGCGTAAGGCCGCATGGTCACATTTCGTTCGAAGGCGGAGCGCGGCCAGCTCACCCGCACCACGGCACCCGTCGCCCCGGTCGCGGAGGCGTTGGAGAGGGTCAGCTGCGCCCCCGAGCGCTCGATCAGCGTCTTGGCGATGAAGAGGCCGAGGCCGAGACCCGCCCCGGTGGTCTCGCCCCCCCGCGACCGGTCCGGGCTGCGGGTCGTGACGTAGGGCTCTCCGGCGCGCAGCAGCACCTCGCTCGAGAAGCCGGGGCCGTCGTCGCGGATCTCCAGCCACACCCGGTCGGGGGTCCAGCGAGCCTCGAGGATGACGCGCGTCTCGGCAAAATCGACGGCGTTGTCGACGATGTTGGCGAGCCCGAACAGCACGCCGGGATTGCGGCGGCAGACCGGTTCCGCCCCGTCGCCGCCCTGCGACACGTCGAGGACCACACCCAGGGCGCGTTGGGGCGCCACTAGCTCCTCGACGAGGTGGCCGAGGCTGACCGTCTGGAGGAAACCGCCCTCGTCGTTGAGGGAGGTGAGCTTGGAGAGGATGCCGCGGCAACGGTCGACCTGGTCGCGCAGCAGGGCGAGGTCCTCCCGCACCCCCGGCGAGGCCGTGGGGGCGAGCTGGCGGGTGAGTTCCTTGGTCACCAGCATGATGGTGCCGAGGGGGGTGCCGAGTTCGTGGGCCGCCGCCGCCGCGAGTCCGTCGAGCTGCGAGAGATGCTGCTCGCGGGTGAGGACCAGCTCGGTGGCGGCGAGCGCCTGGGCGAGCTGGCGCGTCTCCTCGGCGACTTTCCAGGCATAGACGCCGGTGAAGGCGGTCCCCAGCAGGATCGCGGTCCAGACCCCCGAGACGTAGAGGAACGGCAATTCGAGGCGCCCGTCCGAGAACCAGGGCAGCGGGCGGTGGATCAGGGCCAGCAGCGTGGCGAGCCCCACCGCCAGCAGGCCCAGCGCCAGGGTCCGCTCGGGCGGAAGCGCGGTGGCCGAGATGAGGACCGGGGCGAGGAAGAGCAGCGAGAACGGGTTCTGCAGGCCGCCGGTGAGGAACAGCAGCGCGGCGAGCTGGACGATGTCGAAGGCCAGCAGCAGGGCCGCGGAATCGTCGCTGAGCCGGTAGCTCGCCGGAAACCGGATGCGCAGGGCGAGGTTCAGCCAGGACGAGGTGGCGATGACGAGGAAGCACCAGCCGAACGGCAGCGGAAGCCCGAGGCCGAATTGCGCGCCCACCACGGCCGCGCTCTGGCCGGTGATTGCGAGCCAGCGCAACCGGACGAACGTGTCGAGCCGCAGGTGCCGCGCGTCCCGCACGAGGCTGTTGGTGCCGATGTCCATCATGGGTAGGAAACGATAGGGCCGCTTGCCCCCGCGTCCATCCCCGGTCCTCGCCGGGCCGGATGATGCGGGACCTTCATCCGATGACGGGTTTGGCGCGTTGTCGCCAGGACGGTGGTTTTCCGGAGGATGATCGACTCCTTCCCCCGGCGGTCCGCTCTAACTTATGTCTGTCGCAGTCGCATGGCTCGATTCGGCGCCCGACCCAGCTGACGCGCTGGGCGAAGGACGACCGGCACCGCCACGGGGGAGACGTCAGGGTCATGAACCTGTCCTATTATTGGTACGAGGCTGCCCGGATCATGACGACGCCGGCGCGCGTGGTCGCCGACATGGCCAAGCACAGCCTCCAGAACCCGGCCAACCCGCTCGCCTATTCGCCCTATGCCCGCACGGTGGCGGCGGCCTGCGAGATGTTCGAGCGGGCGACCCGCCGCTACGCCAAGCCGAGCTTCGGCTTCACCGGCACCGTCGTCGACGGGGTGACCGTGCCGGTGAGCGAGCGCGTGGTGTGGGAGCGCCCGTTCTGCCGCGTCCTCACCTTCGACCGGGGTTTCGTGCGCGGCCCGGTTCAGGCGCAACCCAAGCTTCTCATCGTAGCGCCGATGTCGGGGCATTACGCCACCCTCCTGCGCGGGACGGTGGAGGCGATGCTGCCCGCGCATCAGGTGTTCATCACCGATTGGACCGATGCCCGCATGGTGCCCCTGTCGGAGGGGCGCTTCGACCTCGACAGCTACATCGATTACCTCATCGACATCTTCCGCGATCTCGGCCCCGACCTCCACGTGATGGCCGTGTGCCAGCCGGCGGTCCCGGTGCTGGCCGCCATCGCGGTCATGGAGGGGCAGAACGTCGCGCCGGTTCCGGTCTCGATGACGCTGATGGGCGGTCCGATCGATACCCGCCGCTCGCCCACCGCGGTGAATTGCCTGGCGCAGGAACGCGGCACCGCCTGGTTCGAGCGCAATTGCATCACCACCGTGCCGGCCGGCTATCCGGGCG
>JAKONB010000326.1 GCA_022702195.1 Beijerinckiaceae bacterium
CGACCCTCGACCGGGTCGCCGGCCAGGCCTACGCGTCCCTGGCCGATCCGCAGCTCCGCTCGGGCCGCGCCTTCGGCAGCCAGATGCTGTCGCGGGCCTATGCGGCCAGCACCGAGGCCGGTCCGCAGAGCTTCACCCTGCCGCCGACCGTCTACGCCGCCGACCTACCCAATCGCGGTCCGGTTCCGGAGCCGCGCCTGATCGAGACCAGCCGCGGCTACGGCCTCTGGGCCACGGGCTACGGCCAGTTCGGGCATGTGGATGCCACCGCCAACGCGGCGGGCCGCAGCGAGACCGTCTCGGGTCTGGCCACCGGCATCGACTTCCATCCGCAGGCCGGGACCGTGCTCGGCATCGCCGCCGGCTACGGCTCGGTGGACGTGTCGCTCAACCGCACCGGCGAGCGCGCGCATACCGACAACGCCCAGGTCGGCGTCTATGGCGGCTTCAGCCAGGGCGCGCTCTACGGCAATCTCGCCCTGGGCTACGCCCATGCGGATGGCCGGGTCGATCGCTCCATCGGGCTGGCGCAACTCCAGCCGGGTGGGACACGCGGCAACGTCAGCGGGGATCAGTTCATCTCCGCCGGCGAGCTCGGCTATCGCATCCCGGCCACCGCCCAGGTGGTGCTGTCGCCCTTCGTCGGCTTCCAGGTGAACACCTTCGACCAGGATCGGGTGGTGGAGGGCGGCACCGGCCTGCTCACCCTCAACGTCGCGGCCCGGGACTTCCTCTCGGCCCGCACGCTGGTCGGCGGCCGGCTCGAGACCGCCACCGCCATCCTCGGCGGCCGGCCGGTCTCCCTCTGGGTCAAGGCGGCCTATGTCCACGACTTCGCCGACGTGAACCGGACGATCAGCAGCGCCTTCGCGCTGGCCCCCACATTGCCCTTCCTGGTCAGCGGCCGTCGCCTCGACCGCGACCGGGCCATCGTCGGCGCCGGACTCAGCACCGAACTCGCGCCCGGTCTGGCCGGCTTCGTCGCCTACGACGCCGAACTCGCCTCCACCGACACGATCCAGGCGGTGCGGGGCGGCGTTCGATACAACTTCTAAGAGAGAAACACGAGCGACAGGAAGGCCCGCCGGAAGGGCGGGCCTTTCGTTCGACCAGAATGAAGCGTAGAAATTGCCAAATTATCCCGATCAACGATGGGGTATTTAGGAACAACGCCACGTAATCATCCCGAAAAAGTGCGTCTTCGTGACGATTGATCGTCTCACTGTTGGGTTCTATGCTGCCGGCAATGGGCGCCCGGTCAGAAGAGCGGCAAGGTTTCATGGGAACGATCAAGGGCGCGGCACTGCTTGAAAAGAACGTGCATGCGGATCTGCGCGGGCGGCTCGTCGCATTCGAGGCGTTCGACAATCTTCCCTTTGTCCCACAACGCGTTTTTGTTCTTGAGGTCGACGATGCCCGCGTGTCGCGCGGCGGGCACGCCAATTCCTGTGACGAGGTCATCGTGGCCCTGCGCGGCGGCGCGACCATCGCGCTCGACAACGGCGAGGAAACCACCTCGGTCCGACTCGACGACGACCATCACGCCCTGTGGATCAGTGCCGGGATCGTCATCCGCCTGGACAATTTCGAGGCCGGCACCCTGCTGCTGGTCTGTGCCTCGGAGCGCTACGGACGGACCCGGCACTTCGCGACGCCGCAGACCCAGTTGGTGGCCCGGACGCGCTCGGGCTTGCACGGCGAGCCGATCTACGAGGATGCGCGGTGATCGCGCAGGCCGCGCCGCAACGCCGCATCGCCCGATTCCGCCCCGAGATCGATGCCGCGCTCGGCGAGATCCTGAGCGGGTCACACTACATCCTCGGCCCGGCCGTCGAGCGGTTCGAAGCCGCCTTCGCGGCGCATGAGGGACGGTCATACGGAGTGGGTGTCGGCTCGGGGACCGACGCCCTCGCCCTCGCGTTGCGGGGCCTCGACGTCGGACCGGGCGACGAAGTGGTGACCGCCGCCCTCACCTTCGCCGGCACGGCCCAGGCGATCCTGCAGGTCGGCGCCGTGCCGCGTTTCGCCGAGGTCGATCCGTGGACCCGCTGCATCACGCCCGAGACCGTGGAGGCCGCGATCACCCCGCGAACGGCCGCGATCGTCCCGGTCCACCTGTTCGGCCACCCCTCCGACATGGAGGGCCTCACCACCCTCGCCCGCCGCCGCGGCCTCGTGGTGGTGGCCGATTGCGCCCAGTCGCATGGCGCCCGTCTCGGGGACCGAATGCTCGGGAGCTACGGCGATGCGGCGGCCTATTCCTTCTATCCCACCAAGAATCTCGGCTGTGTCGGCGATGGTGGCGCCGTGCTGACCAGCGATCCGACCCTGGATGCCAGGCTGCGCAGCCTGCGGGAATACGGCTTCTCCGACGGGGTACGGGTCAGCCGCGCGCTCGGATTCAACAGCCGTCTCGACGCGGTCCAGGCCGCGATCCTCACGGTGCTACTGCCCCAGCTCGCGGAGCAGAACCGGCACCGCCGGAACCTGGCCGCGTCTTACCGGCGGGGGCTCGCTGGACTCGCCGGGATCGGCCTGCCGCCCGATGCGGAGGGTGCCGTGTACCACCAGTTCGCGATCACCCATGCGGCGCGGGACGACCTCGCCACGGCGCTCGGCGATCGCGGCATCCGGACCGCCGTGCATTATCAACCGCCCCTGCACCATCATCCGGCGTTCCGCTCGGACGGAGCGCTCCCGGTCACCGAGCGGCTCGCGGCGAACCTCCTGAGCCTGCCGATCCAGCCGGAGGTTGCCGAGGGCCATGTCGCGGGAATCGTCGCGGCGCTCGCCGGGATCTGTGGCCGATGAGCGGTCTCGTACTGTACGGCATCGGCTCCCCCATCGTCGGCGATGTCGTGGAGAGCGCGCACCGGGCCGGGACGCCGATCCGCCTCGGGATCCGCAACGTGGCGGGTCCGGCCCTCACGGAGGCCGGGATCCCGACCTGCCCGGCCGAGGCGATTTCCCACACGGTTCGGGACCACCCGATCCTGGTTCCGCTCTTCACCCCCGGCCACCGCCAGGGCGCGGCTCGGGAGGCCACCGGCCACGGCCTCGTGCGCCATGCGGTCCTGGTCGATCCAACCTGCATCCGGCCGCGCGATCTCGCGATCGGGCCGGGTGGCTACGTCAATGCGGGCTGCGTGTTCGGCAGCGGCGGCGTGCTCGGCGCCTTCGCCTTCGTGAACCGCGCCACGACGATCGGGCATCACGCCCGCTTCGGAGATTTCGTCTCGATCGGCCCCGGGGTCTCCATCGCGGGCGAGGTGACGATCGGGGATGGGGCGGTGATCGGAGCCGGAGCGGTCCTGCTGCCCGGAATCAGCATCGGCGCCAATGCCGTGGTGGGCGGCGGGGCGGTGGTCACCCGCGACGTCCCGCCGGAATGCCTGGTCCTGGGCAATCCCGCGCGGGTGATCCGGCGCGCCATTGGCGGCTACAAGGGCGTGACCGTGTCGTGAGCATCGGGATGCGACCGGACGCCGATCAAGCCGCGCCCATCGTCCACCTCTATACGGTGTGCTGGGACGAGGCCGACATGCTGGGCTTCTTCTTCCGGCATTACGACCCGTGGGTCAGCCGCTACGTCATCTACGACGACGGTTCCACCGACGGGTCGCGCGAGATCCTGGCGCGTCATCCACGGGTCGACTTGCGCGACTTCGACCGGACCGATCCGGATTCCTTCGTGCTCTCGCACAAGGCGATGCAGGATCACGCCTGGAAGGAGAGTCGCGGCGTCGCCGACTGGGTGGTGATCACCGCCATCGACGAGCATCTCCACGTTCCGGGCCGCGGCATGGCCGACTACCTCGCCGAGCAGGCGCGGGCCGGAATCACCCTGGTGCCGGCTCTTGGCTTCGACATGAACGCGCCGGCCATGCCGGAGGATCGCGGGCGGCTCACCGAGATCGTCACGCGGGGGCGCCCGCGCATCGCCTTCAACAAGCTCAGCCTGTTCCGCCCGGACGCCATCGCCGAGACCGGCTTCGGCCCCGGACGCCACGCCGCCGAACCCAGCGGCCGTCTCGTCCTGCCCGAGCGGGACCAGGTGATGCTCTGGCACTACAAGCATCTCGGCTTCGCCCGCAACGCGGAGCGGGAGGCATCGCAGGCCCTGCGCCTCGGCCGACGCGACGTCGCCAACGGCTTCGGCCAGCATTATCTCTGGTCCCGCGAGACCCTGCGCGCCTTCTGGGACGAGATGGAGGCCGAGGCCACCGATCTGTCGGCACCGGATTTCTCCCCCGAGGCCGTGTGCAAGCGACCGCTGTGGTGGCGCCAGGAGGTGCCCGTCGCACCGCCACGGCCGAAGGTCTCGGTGCTGATCAAGGCCTACAACCACGCCGCCTATGTCGGGCAGACGATCCGCAGCGTCCTCGACCAGTCGTTCCAGGATTTCGAGATCGTCGTCACCGATGACGGGTCGGAGGACGGCACCCTCGACATCCTGCGCGGCTTCGACGATCCCCGGATCGACCTCCAGGCGCACCCGACGAACCAGGGCATCTCGGGGGCGATGAACGCGACCCTCGGCCGGGCGAGGGGCGACTATTGCGCGATCCTGAACTCCGACGACTGGGCCTTGCCGGAGCGCTTGGCCCGTCAGGTGGCCTTCCTCGACGCGCATCCGGAGGTCGACGCCGTGTTCGGCCTGCCGGAGGCGGTGGACGAGCAAGGTGCGTCGACCCAGGCCTACAACGATTTCACCGTGCCACTCCGGCTGCCGGATTTCTCCCGCCGCTCCTGGTTGCGGCAGTTTTTCCTGGCCGGAAATTGCCTGTGTGCGCCCACCGCGATGATCCGCCGGAGCGCCTACGACCGCGCCGGCCCCTACGATCCGCGGCTGACCAACCTTCAGGATCTCGACATGTGGGTCCGGATGCTGGTCGCCGGCTGCCGCTTCCACGTCCTGCCCGAACCGGTCACGGCATTCCGCATCCGGGACGGGCACGCCAATGCCAGCGCGCCCAGCCCCGCCGCCGTGCTGCGCACGGAGTTCGAAACCGGTCGGATCCTCGACCATTACCGCGCCTTCGCGCCGCCGCTCTTCGACGAGGTTTTCGGGATCGGGGAGCCGGACGGCCTGCCGCCGGATGCGTCGATCCTGACGCGTCTCGGCGAACTCGCCCTGCATGTGCCGCATCCGCCCTACCGCGCCTTCGGGCTCGATTGCCTCTATCGGGGAGCCACCCGCCCGGACGAGATCTCGCGGTTGCGGGCGCTGACCGGGGCGACCGACCATTTCGGCGCGTGCCTGCTGGCCGAGCGGGACGATGAAATCGCCGCCCTGCGCGCCGCCCTTCAGGACCGCGATGGGCGGATCGGGAGGCTCGAGGCGGCGATCCCGATGACCCCGGTTCCGGAACGGCGGGGAGCGCGGCAGGCCGCGCCGATCTCAGCCTGGAGTGCCGCGGAAGCGCGCGCGGGGGTCGCATCGCTTCTCGATCCGGATTGGTACCGGGCGCACCATCCCGATCTCGGCGCCATCGAGGATCCGGTCGGCCATTATCTCGCGGTCGGAGCGAGCGAGGGATGGTCGCCGCATCCGTTGTTCGATCCGGACTGGTATGACAACCAGGGGCCGCCTTGCGCCAACCCGCTGCTCGATTTCCTCGAACGCGGCCATGCGCGGGGGCGCAACCCGCACCCGCTGTTCGATGTCGGCTGGTATCTCGGGCAAAACCCCGATGTGCGGGCGGCAGGCGTCAACAGCCTCGTCCACTATGTCGCCAACGGCGCGCGCGAGGGTCGGGACCCGCACCCGCTCTTCGATACAGGTTGGTATCTCGCGCACAATGTCGTCGGCGACGACGGCAATCCGCTCGTTCACTACGTGACGGGCCGGGGGACTCAGCCGCACCCGCTCTTCGACGACGCCTTCTACCGCGCGGCGATCCCGGATCTCGACTGGCTCGGTCTGGCACCGCTCGCGCATTACCTCGCCCGCGGGGCCGCGTCCGGCTTCGATCCGAACCCGGTCTTCGCTTCGGCTTGGTATGTCGCGGCGCAGGGTCCCGCGTGGGAGGCGGGCCAGAACCCTCTCGTCCACTACCTCCTCGACGGCGACCGCGCGGGGCGAGACCCGCATCCGCAATTCGACGCGACCTTCTACGCCGCGCAGAACCCGGACGTCGTGGAGAGCGGCGTGAATCTGCTCGTCCATTATCTGCATGCCGGACGGCGTGAGGGGCGCCTCGCCCGAAGACCGGATCACCGGTCGGCCGCCGGCGGCATTCGAGGGTATTCTCCGCTGCGAAAGCCGACGGGTGGTTTCGGACGCGCCGCTCGGACCCGCTGATAGGGCCACCGCGCGGTGGATTCGGTGGCCGCACCAGACGGCCACCGACAGGATCAGGCAGAGGAAGTATCAGTCGACGGCGATCATCACGTCGGATGCCTTGACCACGGCATAGGCTTCGCCGCCGACGGTGAGGCCGAGGGAATCCACCGATTCGTTGGTGATCGAGGCGGTGATGACCGTACCGTCGGCGATCGCGATCTTCACATGGGCCGTGGTGGCGCCCTTCTCCACCGAGACGACCTTGCCCTTCAGAGTGTTCCGTGCGCTGATCTTCATCCGTATCCCCTATCGTGATGGGCTGCCTTCGAGGACGCGAAACCCTTGCGCCTCGAAGAAGGGTTTGGCCGCCGGGCTCCTCAGAAAGTCGAGAAAGCGGGAGGCTGCGTCTCCCTTGGCTTCGGCGGTGACGGCGAACGGATACACGACGGGCGGATGCGAGTCCGCCGGAAACACGCCGACGACCTTCACGCCCGGATCGGACTTGGCATCGCTCTCGTAGACCACGCCCAGGGGCGCTTCGCCGCGGGAGACCAGCAGCAGGGCCGCGCGCACATTATCCGCCTGGGCGAGGCGCGGCTGAAGGCCGGCCCAGAGCCCGAGCCGCTCGAACGCCGCCTTGGCGTATTTGCCGATCGGCACGGAATTGACTTCGCCGGTGGCCAGTCGCCCGTCGGCCCCCAGGGCCGTGGCGAAGCCCTCCGGGGTGAACGGCACGTGGGTGGTCTTGGCGTCCTTCGGGGCGACGACCACGATGCGGTTGCCGAGGAGATCGACCCGCGTCTCGGGGCGGATGAGCTTCTTCTGGGCGAGATAGTCCATCCATTCGCGGTCGGCCGACGCGAAGAGGTCGGCGGGCGCGCCCGATTCGATCTGCCGCGCCAGCGCCGATGAGGCGGCGTAGCTCGCCTTCACGGCAATACCGCTCCGCTGCGTGAACGCCTTGCCGGCCTCGTCCAGGGCGTTCTTCAGGCTCGCGGCTGCGAAGACGGTGGCGGTCTCGGCCGCCCGGGCGGCGGGCGCGAGCACCACGAGGCCGGCGAGAAGGAGGGCGCGCAGAGTCGTCTGCATGGGGATCAGTCCTCTGGGGGCAAGCTGGGCGCGGGACCGCCGGACGGCATGTCCCCTCCGGTCGGGGCATCGTCGACCGGTTCCCACGACGGCTCGATGCCGGTTTCGACGCCATCGGATATATACGTTCGGATATAGCGCCGCCAGAGCCCGCGCCGGTTCGAACGACGCCCGCCGGTGGCGGCGCCCGGCCGGTCCCGCTGCCCTCGTCCGCACGTTCCTCGTGACCCTCGGATCGACCCTTGGATCACGCGGAACGTCCCATCTCGTTCACGTGTATCGCGTTCTCCTTGGCTCAACCGGCCCTCCCCGCCCGGGAGGATGGGTCAGGCCGCGGCAGCCGCCACCGCGAGCATCTCGGCGCGCGTGACGAACTTTTCGCGTGGTTTGCCGGAGGCTCGCCCACGCGCCGTTTCGGCGGCCTCGATCCGGCGCCATGCGGCATAGTCGATGGTTTGCCCGATCCGCTTGGCGAGGCTAGCCACCAATGCGTCCGCGTTCCCGATCGGAGCCGGCAACCCCGCGAGGTCGGCGAGCACGGCCGCGGCCGTCTCGACCCCACAGGCGCGGTTCGTCCCGATCGTGCCGTGGGGGCCGCGCTTGCTCCAGCCGCAGGCGTACAGGCCGGGCACCGGCACGCCGTCTGCCTGGATCCGTCCTCCGAGATTGGCGTGAACGCCCGCGCGTTCGTCGTAGGGGATTCCCGCCACCGGCGCGGTCCTGCGCCCGATGCTGGCGACGACGAGCCCGCACGTGAGCGCGAGCGTCGCGTCCGAGCCGGGTCGGCGCAGATGCAGGCTGTCCACCCGGCCCTCACCCGCCAGGCGGACGGGCTCCAGGCCGAAGCGGATCAGGCAACGCCGCCGCTTGCCCGTGCCGCCCTGAGCCTCGGCGAAGCCGCGCAGAATGGCGGCGTTGGCGCGCGCTTCCGCGCCGGCGTCAATCGGCGGTTCCGGAATGCCGTCCGGCAAATCGTCCGGATCGAGCCCGGTGGCGCAATCGGCGAGCGCGCCGAATTCACCGAGCTCCTTCGGGGAGAAGCGGGCGCGCGCGACCCCGCCGCGACCCACGATCTGCACCTCCCGGATCCGGCTCTCGGCCAGGGCATCCAGCGCATGAGCGGCGATGTCGGTATGGCGCAGCTCGTCGGGGGTCTTGAGGAGGATGCGGGCGACATCGAGGGCGACGTTGCCGTGTCCGATCACCACCGCACGCTCCGCCGAGAGGTCGAAGGACAGGCCGGCCGCGTCTGGATGACCGTTGTACCAGCCGATGAACGCGCCCGCCTGATGGCTCCCGGCCAGATCCTCGCCCGGAATGCCCATGCGCCGGTCGAGGGAGGCGCCGTTCGCCAGGATCACCGCATGGTAGCAGACACTGAGTTCGGGGATGCTCACGTCGGCGCCGACCTCGATCCCGCCGACGAAGCGGAAACCGGGCAGGCCGGCAATCCGGTCGAACACCGCCGTCACCTGCTTCAGCTTCGGGTGGTCCGGGGCGACGCCGAACCGGACGAGGCCGAAGGGGGCGGGCAAGCGCTCGAACAGGTCGACCGAGACCGGCACGCCGGAGCGCAGCAGCGCCTCGGCTGCGTAGAAACCGGCCGGCCCGCTGCCGACCACCGCGATGCGATGGGGGGCGCTCATGAGGCCAGCCGCCCGGCCTGCGCGTCAGCGCCGGGCAGCGGCGCAATCTTGGCGGCGATCACCGGGGTCTCGGCCGCCCGCAGGCGGTTGATCTCGACCCATTCGCCCTTGCCCGCCGGCATCTGCCAGGACGGGTGGATGGCGCCGACAGGGCAGATCGGCGCGCAGCCGCCGCAATCGATGCAGTTCTCCGGGTCGATATAGGTCATCTGTTCGTCGAGATGGAAGCATTCGACCGGGCAAACGGTGACGCATTCGGTATAGCGACACCCGTGACACGCATCCGTGACGACATAAGCCATGTCTGTTTCACCTACACTCTTTCCAAAGGGGTACGAGGCCGTCAGGCGGCAACCACGTCCACGAGCATGTCGGAGAAGGTCGGGGCGCGGCCGAGATCGGCGAAGGCCGGTGGCGTGACGGCGTGCACGGTGGGGCCGCGCTGGTTGGAGCGCTGCCAGAAGCCCGCCGGCGCCACCACGACCCCGCGCATCACGTCGGCCGAGAGGGTCGCGAAGGCCTCGAAGGCACCCCGCTCGTTGAACACGCGGATCGGGGTTCCGGCGGAGATCCCACGCGGACCCGCATCCTCCGGGTGCAGCAGCACCGCCTGCTGCTCGCCCGCCTGCGCCACCTGGGCAGGGAGGTTGCCGTAATTCGAGTTCATGAAGGCGTGGCTCTTGGGCGAGATCAGGCTGAGCGGAAAGCGCTCGGCCAGGGCGGGCGCGGAGCGCGGGCTCTCATTCGGGGGCAGGTAATGCGGCAGCGGATCGACCGGCTCGCCCGACTGGTCGCCGCCATAGCCCTGGCGGAACAGCGGCGCGACGAAATTGCCCCCCGCGGCGAGGCTCGACTTGAACTCGCACTTGCCGGACGCGGTCGGGAAGTTGCCGTCGCGATGGGGCGCCCAGGCATCGGCCGCATCCATGGTCAGGCGCATGTACCCCTTCCGCTTGAGTTCATCGAGGGTGATGCCGGCGAGCACGGGGCTCGACCAGTCCATCGCGTCCACAATCATCGCGTCGTCGGAGCGGAAGAAGAACGGATCGTCGATGTCCATGGCCTTGGCGAGCCGACGGAACAGCTCGGTGTTCGGCACCGCCTCGCCGAGGGGCGCGATGGCCGGGTTGTTGTAGGAGAGATAGAGGTGCCCCCAGGAGAACATGATGTCCGCCTGTTCAAGCTGGGTTGTGGCCGGCAGCACGATATCGGCGTAGCGCGCCGTATCGGTGAGGAAGTGCTCGCTCACCACCGTAAACAGGTCCTCGCGCGCCAGCCCGCGCTCGATCGTCTGCTGCTGCGAGACCATCGCCATCGGGTTGGCGTTGTAGACGAACAGCGCGCGGATCGGCGGGTCGAGAGGCATCTCGCCTGCCAGCGCCGGGCCGAGCGTCCAGGAATTGATGACCCGCATGGTCTCGGGCTGGAGGTCCGGCCGCATCAGGCCGGGCCAGTTCACCGGGAAGGCCCAGATCGGGAGCTGCAGCAGACCGCCGCCCACATGCTTCCAGGCACCGATCAGCGCCGGCAGGCAGGCGATGGCCCGGACGGTCTGGCCGCCGCCCGCATGGCGCTCCACCGCCACGCCGATCCGCACCACGGCGGGGGGCGTCGTCGCGTATTCACGGGTCAGCCTCAGAATATCCTCGACAGGGATGCCCGTCTCGGCGGAGGCGAA
>JAKONB010000355.1 GCA_022702195.1 Beijerinckiaceae bacterium
AGGTGGGCGACGTCCTCAAGCCCTCCGCCAGCCATTCCCTCGATGCGGGGGCGGCCTCGGCCAACTTCCAACTCCAGGCGATCCGGCAGGGATGGCATGCGCACGGCATGGGCGGCTTCGACAAGGAGCGCGCCGTCACCCTGCTGGCGGTGCCGGAGGGAAGCCACGTCGAGGCCGCCTATGCGATCGGGCGGGCGGTGCCACGGGCCGATCTGACCGAAGAGCAGCGCGCCAAGGAGATCCCGAACGGCCGTCGTCCGATCACCGATTTCGTCTTCGCGGGCGGGTTTCCCGGCGCGACGCTCTGAGCCGGCGACCGTGCTGACCCCCGCCCCCGATTATTCCGGGCTCGTCGCCGGGTTCTCCTGGTCCATCCCGGAGCGCTACAACATCGGCGTCGACGTCTGCGATCGCTGGGCGGAGGTCGATCCGGAGCGCGTCGCGATCGTCGAGGTGCGCGACCGATCCGTCGAGACCACGAGCTTCGGTGCGTTGCGCGCGGCGTCGAACCGCCTCGCCGGAGCGCTGCGCGCGCTCGGCATCGTCCCCGGCGACCGGATCGGCGTGCTGCTGCCGCAATCGGCCGCCGTGGTGATCGCCCACGGGGCGGTCTACAAGCTCGGCGCCATCGCGTTGCCCCTGGCGGGGGCGTTCGGCCCGGAGGCGCTGAACTACCGCCTGTCGGATTCCGGGACGCGGGCGCTGATCACCGACGCGGCCGGGCTGGCCAAGGTGGCGCCCCTGCGGGCCGCCTTGCCGGATCTCGCCGTGGTGATCAGTCTCGACGGGGCGGACGGGGATGCCCTCGGCTATGCCGATCTCCTCGCCGCCGCATCGCCCGATTTCACGGCCGTGGACACCGGGGCCGACGATCCGGCCCTGATGATCTACACCTCCGGCACCACCGGCCTCGCCAAGGGCGCCCTGCACGCCCACCGCGTGCTGCTCGGCCACATGCCGGGCTTCCTGATGATGCACGATTTCCCGCCCAAGCCCGGCGACCGGATGTGGACGCCGTCGGATTGGGCATGGGCCGGCGGCCTGCTCAATGCGACCCTGCCGAGCCTGCGCCTCGGCGTCCCGGTGGTGGCCCGGCCCCTGGCCCGGTTCGAGCCGGAGGACGCCCTGCGCCTGATCGCCGAGCAGGGGATCACCACCGCCTTCCTGCCGCCGACGGCGCTCCGGATGCTGCGCGGCGTCGCCGATCCGCGTGGGCGCTACGATCTCGGGCGCCTGCGCAACATCGCCTCCGCCGGTGAAGCCCTCGGACCCGAGACCTTCGCCTGGGCGCAGGCCGAGCTCGGCCTGACCATCGGTGAGGCCTACGGCCAGACCGAATGCAATCTCGTCCTCGCCGCCTGCCCCTCGGCGGATGTCGCCCGGGCCGGATCGACCGGCCGTCCGGTGCCCGGTCACCGGGTCGCGGTGCTCCGGCCCGACGGCACCGAGGCGGCCGTGGACGAGCCGGGCGAGATCGCGGTGGCGCGGCCGGATCCGGTGATGTTCCTGCGCTACTGGAACCAGCCGGAAGCAACGCAGAAGAAGTTCTCCGGCGATTGGATGCTCACCGGCGACACCGCGCGCCGCGACGCCGACGGCTACGTCCATTTCATCGGCCGCGACGACGACCTCATCACCTCGGCGGCCTACCGCATCGGCCCCGCGGAGATCGAGGATTGTCTCACCGGTCACCCGGCGGTGGCGATGGCGGCGGCGGTGGGCAAGCCCGATCCGCTTCGCACCGAGATCGTCATGGCCTACCTGGTCCTGCGCGACGGCTACGCACCGTCCGACGCCCTGGCTGCGGAGATCCAGGCCTTCGTGCGCGAGCGTCTCTCGGCCCACGAATATCCGCGCGCCATCGCCTTTCGCGATCACCTGCCGATGACGACCTCGGGCAAGATCATCCGCCGGCAATTGCGGGATGGTCCCTGAGCATCGTCCCGAAAGGTGGTTGCCGGCTTTTGGGACGATGCTGAAACAAGGACCCGGAGCATCGTCCCCGATCCGATGTCCGGGACGCCGCTCTGGACGGGGTCCGACCGTCCGAGGCCTCGGCGTCACCGCAACGGCGTCTCGCCGGAGTTCGGAACGGGCGGGAGGACCTCCGGCAGGCCGAGCAGGCGTGCCACGTCCGCGCCGGACCGATCCTGAAGAAGGTCGGCGACCGTGTAGCCGTCGAGAACGTCGAGGAACGCCGCCAGGGCGTTACCCAGCACCTGCCGCAACCGGCAGGCCGGCGTGATGGCGCAGGCCCCGTTCGCGAAGCACTCCACCAGCGCCAGATCCTCTTCCGTCTGCCGCACCACCGCACCGATGACGATCTCCGATGGCGGCCTAGCGAGCCGCAGGCCGCCGCCGCGCCCGCGCATGGTGTGGACGAGACCGAGCTGGCCGAGCTGATGCACCACCTTGGTCAGGTGGCTCTCGGAAATGCCGTAGGCGCGGGCGATTCCCGCGATCGAGCTCTGGTTCGGCTCGTGCAGGGCGAGGTACATCAGGGTGCGCAGGGCATAATCGGTGTAGCGGGTCAGGCGCATGGCAACCCTCCTACAGCAGTTTGAAGGTTCATTCCGCTTGCATCTTTGGATGTCCCGGCGTCATAAGGTTCATATAAAATGAATCTTTGGAGATCGCCGTGCCGCAGCCCCTTTCGCCGACCACCATCGGCCTCGTGAAGGCCACCGTACCCGCGCTGGAGGCTCACGGTCTCGCCATCACGACGCGGATGTACGAGCGCCTGTTCACGGATCCGGAGATGCGGAATCTCTTCAACGCATCCCATCAGGGGGCGGCTGGCGGCCAGCCCAAGGCCCTGGCCATGGCGGTGCTGGCCTATGCGCGCCACATCGACGACCTCGGCGCCCTGGGCGGCGCGGTGGAGCGCATCGCCCAGAAGCACGTCGCCCTGAACATTCTGCCCGAGCATTATCCCCATGTGGCGACGGCCCTGCTCGGGGCGATCCAGGACGTGCTCGGTGACGCCGCCACCGCGGAGATCTGCGCCGCCTGGGGCGAGGCCTACTGGTTCCTGGCCGAGATCCTCATCGGCCGCGAGGCGGCGCTCTACCGGGATCAAGCCCACACACCCGGCGGCTGGAACGGGTGGCGCGACTTCGTCGTCGAACGGGTGGTGGACGAGAGCGAAACGATCCGCTCCTTCATCCTCGTGCCGCGCGACGGCGGCGCGGTGCCGCGGCATCGTCCGGGCCAGTATCTCGGTCTGCGGATCGACCGTCCCGAGGGGGGCAGCCTGCGGCGGAACTACTCGATCTCCTGCGCGCCGGGCGATCGCGCCTACCGCATCACCGTGAAGCGCGAGGCCGGCAGCGACGGTCCCGCCGGCATCGTTTCCAGCTGGCTGCACGGACGGGCGATCCCCGGAACCGTGGTGATGCTGACGCCCCCGGCCGGGGAGTTCATCCTGGACCGGCAGAGCGCAGACCCGGTGGTTCTGGTCAGCGGTGGCGTCGGCTTCACGCCGATGATGAGCATGCTGGAAACCCTGGTCGCCGAGGCTCCGGACCGGCCGGTCTGGTACGTCCATGCGGCCCTCAACGGCCGGGTCCACGCCATGCGCGAGCATGTCCGCGCCCTGGCGGCGGGATCGCACGCCCTGAAGACCCACACGATCTACGCCACGCCCGAAGCGCAGGACCGCGAGGGCGTCGATTACGACGCGACCGGTCTTCTCACGGCGGAGGATCTGGCCGCGCTCACCCCTATGGATCGGGCGACCTATTACCTGTGCGGTCCCACGCCGTTCCTCGCCGCCCTGGTTCACGGGCTCGCCCGCTCGGGCGTTCCGACCGCGCGCATCCGCTACGAATTCTTCGGCCCGGCCGACAGCCTGGAGGCGATCCCGCAGGCGGCCTGACCGCTCGCCCCCTGGAATTAGTCGCATAAAGACATCTTTATGTCTTGATTGCTTCCCGCTCCGCGCCCTGCTATAGGCCCTCGGGACCGCGAAACGTGAGACGGAGCAAACGCGACATGGCACACGATTACATCGTCAAGGACATCGGTCTGGCCGATTACGGCCGCAAGGAAATCTCCATTGCCGAGACGGAGATGCCGGGCCTGATGGCGACGCGCGCCGAATACGGCGCGTCGCAGCCGCTCAAGGGCGCCAAGATCGCCGGCTCCCTGCACATGACGATCCAGACCGCGGTTCTGATCGAGACCCTGAAGGCGCTCGGTGCCGACATCCGCTGGGTCTCCTGCAACATCTATTCGACCCAGGACCACGCCGCCGCCGCCATCGCGGCCGCCGGCATCCCGGTCTTCGCCGTGAAGGGCGAGACCCT
>JAKONB010000371.1 GCA_022702195.1 Beijerinckiaceae bacterium
CCGACGCCCGGCAGCGGCGCGAGATCGAGGTCGGAAAACGTCTCGCCCAGGCGGTCGGTCCAGGCATAGGGGAAGAGCGGGTCCTCCGTTCCCCAGCGCACGCAGGTGGGGACGGCGATCGGCGGCAGGGCGGGGGCCTCGCCCTTCAGCATCGCCAGTCGTCCGGCCTGCGCACTGACGTACCAGTTGAAGCCGCCCTGGAGATTTCCGGGCTTCATGAAGGTGTCGACGAAATCGTCGAGGACGTCGTCGAAGGCCTGCGGGTTTCCGCCGGCCCAATGCTGGAGGAAGTGGCCGATATACAGGCGACAGGCTTCGCGCGAGGACCCGACCTGGGCGGCGGCGAACGGTTTGAGGTGGAAGGACTGGTACCAGATCTCGGCGAGCTTGTCGGGCTGGGCGAGGCGCGGCCCGATCCCCGGATAGGCGCAGTCGAAGAAGAACAATCCGGTGAGCCGGTCCGGGGCGGAGCGACCGAGGGCCTGGCCCACATAGGCGCCGACATCGTGCCCGACGAATCCAGCCTGCGGAAGATCGAGCGCGTCCAGAAGCGCAAGGATATCAGCGGCATGGACCTCGGCGCCCGCCTTGTCGGTGGGGGCGGGATCGGGCTTCTCGCTGTCGCCGAAGCCGCGCAGGTCGGGGGCGATCAGGGTGAAACGCTCGGCGAGGCGGCGCATCACCGGCTCCCAGGTCAGCCAGAATTCCGGCCAGCCATGCAGCAGGACCAGGGGACGGCCCTGCCCGAGGCGGGCGACGTGGAGGTCGACGCCGTTGGCGTGGACCCGGAGGTGATCGATCGGCTGCTGCAACATGCATCGGTCCCTGCAACGCGCGGCGCGTCTTGCAGGCTCAACGCGCGCGCAAGGCTGCAACGTTCCCTGACACCGTTGCATCGGCCCCGTCCCGGAGTATCCGCCACAGGAAACGCGACGGATCGACGGGGCCGGGCGGGATCAGGCGGCCGGGCGGGACCGGCGCGAAACCGAAGCGCCGGTAATAGGGCGCGTCGCCGACCAGGAGAACGATTCCGTGACCGGCGGAGAGGGCAGCATCCAGGCTCGCCTGCATCAGCGCGCTGCCGATGCCGCGATTCTCGAAGCTCGGGTCCACGGCGAGGGGACCGAGCACGAGGAGCGGACCGCCGGCCTCGGCCGGTCCCATCCGGATCGAGCCAACCAGATAGGTGCCGACGAGCGCCGTGAAGCAGAGATCGGCCAGGGGCGCCGTGCCCTCGCGCAACCGGTAGGCGGTGCGGGCGTAGCGGCCCGGCCCGAAGGCGCGGGCATGCAGGCGGGCGATGGAGGGGGCGTCGCCCGGATGTTCGTGCCGGATGACGAGGGGGAGGGAGGTCACGTCGCCCGGGCCGAGAAATCGATGCGCGGATCGATCCAGGTGTAGATCAGGTCGGAGAGCAGGTTCACCGCCAGCCCGAGCAGGGAGAAGATGTACAGGGTGGCGAACACCACCGGGTAGTCCCGCCCGACGATGGAGGTGAAGGACAGGAGCCCCAACCCGTCCAGCGAGAAGATCGTCTCGATCAGCAGCGAGCCGGTGAAGAAGGCCGAGATGAAGGCCGCCGGGAAGCCGGCGATGACGATCAGCATCGCGTTGCGGAAGACGTGGCCGTAGAGCACGCGCCGCTCGGTGAGGCCCTTCATCCGGGCGGTGAGCACGTATTGCTTGCGGATCTCGTCGAGGAACGAGTTCTTGGTGAGCAGGGTCGAGGTGGCGAAGGCGCCGAGCACCAGGGCGGTGAGCGGGAGCGCCATGTGCCAAGCGTAATCGACCAGCTTGCCCCAGAGGCTCAGGCTTTCGAAATTCTCGCTGGTGAGCCCCCGGATCGGGAAGATCTGCACGAACGAGCCGCCGGCGAACAGGATGATCAGGGCGATGCCGAACAGGAAGCTCGGGATCGCGTAGCCGATGATGACGATGGTCGAGGTCCACAGGTCGAAGCGCGAGCCGTCATGCACCGCCTTGCGGATGCCGAGCGGGATCGAGATCGCGTAGGAGATCAGCGTCATCCACAGGCCGAGCGAGATCGAGACCGGCAGCCGCTCGCGGATCAGGTGCAGCACCGAGACATCGCGAAAATAACTGTTGCCGAAATCGAACCGGGCATAGTCCCACAGCATCTTGGCGAAGCGCTCGGGGGCCGGCTTGTCGAAGCCGAATTGCTGTTCGAGCTTCTTGATGAAGGCCGGGTCCAACCCCTGCGCCCCGCGATAACGCGCGTTCGATTCCCCGCCGCCCGAACCGCGCGCCGCGCCGCCGAGGTCGCCGGCCCCGCCGGTCACCCGCGACAGGCTGCCCTCGCTCTGGCCCTGGAGCTGCGCCAGCACCCTTTCCACCGGCCCGCCGGGGGCGAATTGCACGATGACGAAGGTGATCAGCATGATCCCGAAGATGGTCGGGACCATGAGGGCGATGCGGCGCAGGATGTAGCCGAGCAAGCGGGAATCCTCAGTTGCGGCCGATGCGCCGGGCCTTGGCGGCATCGTGCCACCAGATGGTGGGGGCGCCGAGATCGTAGGCCGGGCCGGGTTCCGGGCGGCCGTAGACGTCCCAGAGGGCGAGCCGGTGATCGGCCTTGTACCACATCGGCACCCAATGGCGGCCGGCGCGCAGCACCCGGTCGAGGGCCCGCGCGGCATGGACCATCTCGGGGCGGGAGCGCGCATCCACCACCCGGGCGACGAGCGCGTCCACCGCCGGGCTGGCGATGCCGGACAGGTTGTTGGAGCCGGGCGTGGCGGCGGCGCGCGAACCGTACATCTCGCGCAGTTCCGGCCCCGGCGTCATGCCGCCACCATAGCGGCGGGAGGTCAGGTCGAAGTCGAAATCCTTGAGCCGGGCCTGATATTGCGAGGCGTCGACGATGCGGATGCGCGCCTTGATCCCGATCAGGCCGAGATTGCGGATGAACGGGTGGGTCACCGGCTCGAAGACCGGGTCGTTGTCGAGGAACTCGATCTCCAGCGGCTTGCCGGAGGGCAGGCGCATCGCCCCGTTCTCGCGGGTGCAGCCGGCCTCCCGCAGCAGGGCGACGGCGCGGCTGAGCAGGGCGCGGTCCTGGCCGGACCCGTCGGATTCGGCCGGGCTCCAGGGCTCGCCGAACACCTCCGCCGGCAGGTCGGCCCGCATCGGGTCGAGCAAAGCCAGTTCCTCGGGACCCGGTCGGCCGGTGGCCTTGAGGTCGGAATTCTCGAAGAACGAGGTGGTGCGCTGGTAGGCCCCGAACATGATGTTCTTGTTCGACCAGGCAAAGTCGAAGCACAGGCCGATGGCCTCGCGCACGCGCGGATCGCGCAGCGTCTCGCGCCGCGCATTCATCCACCAGCCCTGGGTGCCGGAGGGCCTGGCATCGGGCACCACCTCCTTGCGGACGCGGCCTTCCTTCACCGCCGGGAAGTCGTAGCCCGTGGCCCAGACCCGCGCCGTGAACTCCTCGCGGAACGTGAAGGCCCCGCCCTTGAACGCCTCGAACGCCACCTGCCGGTCGCGAAAATACTCGTAGCGAACCGCGTCGAAATTGTTCTGGCCGATCATGACCGGCAGCTCGGCGGCCCAGTAATCGGCCACCCGCTCGAACTCGATGAAGCGGCCGACCTCAATGCGGGCGACCCGGTAGGGGCCTGACCCCAGGGGCGGTTCGAGGGTCGAGGCCTCGAAATCGCGGGTGGCGTAATAGGCGGCCGAGAAGATCGGCAAGGTGGCGACGACGAGGGGGAGATCGCGGCTGCGCCCCGGCGCGAAGCGGACGATCACCGTCCCGTCGCCCTCGGCCGTGGCCTCCTCCATGTCGCGGATCACCTGCGCGATCTCGGGATGGCCCTTCTGCTTCAGCAGCATCAGCGAGAACGCCACGTCCCGGGCGGTCAGGCGGCTGCCGTCGTGGAACCGGGCCTGGGGCCGCAGCAGGAAGCGGTAGGTGAGGCCGTCCGGACTGATCTCCACCGCGCGGGCCACCAGCCCGTACAGGGCGTCGGGCTCGTCCAGCGCGCGCACCATCAGCGCGTCGACGGTGAGGTTCATGCCCGCCGCGCCGTCGCCGCGCAGCACGTAGACGTTCAGGGTGTTGAAGGTGTCGGCGGCCTGGTTGCCGAACGTGCTGCTCAGCTGCGCCGAGAAGCGGCCGCCGCGCGGGGCCTGCGGATCGACATAATCGAAATGCGGGAAGTCGGCCGGGTATTTCAGTTCGCCGAAGCTCGACAGGCCGTGGATCGATCGGGCGGGTTCGGCCTCCGCCGAGCGCCCGATTGCGGCCGAGGCGGCGAGCGCCCCGGCACCGATGATGACGGTGCGCCGGTCCGGCGCGGCCATCACCGCGGCGCCCCGGTCTTGGCCGCGAGCGCCTCGTCGTACCACCAGGTGGCGGGAAAACCCGAGCTTCCGTAGAGCGGCAGAATCTTGGGGTGGCCGAACCGGTTCCAGCGCAGGGTGCGGGCGACGTTCGCGGCCCATTGCGGCACCACGAAATTGTGGGCGAGCAGCACCCGGTCGAGGGCGTGGGTGGCGGCCAGCACGCCCGGCCGGTCCTTGGCGAAGATCACCCGCTCGATGAGGCTGTCGATGGCCGGGTCCTTGATGCCGACGAGGTTGCGCGAGCCGGGCTTGTCGGCGGCGGCCGAGCCCCAATACTCGCGCTGCTCGTTGCCCGGCGACAGCGACTCGCCCCACGCGCTCGTCGTCACGTCGAAATCGAAGCTGCGCAGGCGGTTCTGGTACTGCGCCTGATCGATGACCCGCAGGGTGCTGTTGATGCCGATGAGCTTCAGCTGCGCCGCGAAGGGCAGCACCACGCGCTCGAACACGCTCTGGAACTCGAGGAACTCGACGGTGAGCGGCTCGCCGGTCTTGGCCTCGACCATCTGGCCGTTGCGCAGCTCGTAGCCCGCCTGCTTGAGCAGGGTCACCGCCTCGCGCAGGTTGGCACGCACCGCGTCGGGCGTGGCGTTGACCGGGTTGACGTAGGGCGCGGTGAAGACGGAAGCCGGGACCTTGTCCTTCACGCTCTCCAGGATCGCCAGCTCCTCGCCCTGCGGCAGGCCGGAGGCGGCGAGTTCGGAGCCGAAATAATAGGAATCGATCCGCCGGTAGAGGCCGAAGAACAGCGACCGGTTCATCTCCTCGAAGTTCAGGGCGAGGTTGAAGGCCCGGCGCACCCGCGGATCAGCGAATTTCGCCCGGCGGGTGTTGAAGACGAAGGCCTGCATGGTGCCGTTGCCGCGATCCGGAAACTCCTCCTTGATAAGGCGGCCCTCCTTCACGGCGGGAAACGTGTCGTAGGCCGTGGCCCAGTTGCGGGCGACGTTCTCCTGGCGGAAATCGAACAGGTCGCCCTTCAGCGCCTCGATCAGCACGGTGGAATCGCGAAAATACTCGTTGCGCATCGTGCCGAAATTGTTGCGGCCGACATTCACCGGCAGATCCTTGCCCCAGTAATCCGCCACGCGCTCGTAGGTGGCGCTGCGGCCCGGCTCGAACTTCGCCAGCCGGTAGGGGCCGGAGCCGAGCGGGATCTCGAGGGTGGTCTGGGTCGGGTCGCGCGGGCGCCCCTGCGCGTCCTGGCCCGTCCACCAATGCTTGGGCAGCACGCGGAGCTGGCCGATCACCTGGGGCAATTCGCGGTTGCCGGTCTCCGCGAAGGTGAAGGTCACTTCGCGCGGGCCGGTCACCGCCGCCTTGGTCACCGTCTGGTAATAGGCGGCGTAGAATGGGCTGTTGGCCTTCAGCACGTCGAAGGACCAGACCACGTCCTCGGGGGTGATCGGCGCGCCGTCGTGCCAGCGGGCGTTCTCGCGCAGCCTGTAGGAGACGGCGGACAGGTCGTCGGCGAGCCGCACGCCCTCGGCGAGCAGCCCGTAGGAGGTGAACGGCTCGTCGGCGGATTCGGTCGTGAGGGTGTCGTAGATCTGCGGGATTCCGCCCTCGAGATCGCCCTTCAGTCCGGACACGATGAGGTTGAAATTGTCGAACCCGCCCTGGGCGCCGAGGCGCACGAGGCCGCCCTTCGGAGCGTTCGGGTCGGCATAGTCGAAATGCTTGAAGTCCGGCCCGTATTTCGGCTCGCCCATCAGGGTGACGGCGTGCCGCCACGCTCCGCCCGGCGCGGGGGCGGCGGACCCCTCCGCCAGGGCGGGGCGGCCCAGGACGGCGAGGGACAGGACGGCGAG
>JAKONB010000379.1 GCA_022702195.1 Beijerinckiaceae bacterium
AACAGGAAGGGGAACAGCGACCCGGCCCAGACCGGACCGCTGCCGTCGACGAATTTGGTGACGGCGGGCATCTGCATGTGCGGGGCGACGTAGGCGATGCCGAGCGCCAGGCCGACGATGGTGCCGATCTTGAGGAAGGTCGAGAGATAGTCGCGCGGGGCGAGCAGCAGCCAGACCGGCAGGATCGAGGCGACGAAGCCGTAGCCGATCAGCAGCCAGCAGAGCTGCGTGCCGGTGAAGGTGAAGAACGGCCCCCAGGTCGGATCGGCCGCGACGTTGCCGCCGTAGACGATGGCCAGCATCAGCAGCACGAAGCCGATGATCGAGACCTCGCCGACCTTTCCGGGGCGGATGTAGCGGGCGTAGAGACCCATCAGGATGGCGATCGGGATCGTCGCCGCCACGGTGAACGTGCCCCAGGGGCTCTCGGCCAGGGCCTTGACCACGATCATCGCCAGGAAGGCGAGCAGGATCACCATGATCATGAAGGTGCCGAACAGGGCGATCACGCCCGGGATCGTCCCGAGCTCGGCGCGGATCAGCTCGCCGAGGGAGCGGCCGTCGCGGCGCATCGAGATGAAGAGGACCATGAAGTCCTGCACCGCGCCGGCCAGCACCACGCCGGCCAGGATCCAGAGCAGCCCCGGCAGGTAGCCCATCTGCGCGGCGAGCACCGGCCCGACCAGGGGTCCGGCGCCGGCGATGGCGGCGAAATGGTGGCCGAACAGCACGTTGCGGTTGGTCGGGACGTAGTCGAGCCCGTCGTTGTGGCGGTGGGCCGGGGTCTGGCGGCCATCGTCGAGCCGCATGACCTTCCGGGAAATGAACAGCGAGTAATAACGATATGCGATGAGGTAGGTGCAGACCGCGGCGACCACGATCCAGAGGGCGTTGACCGTCTCACCCCGGGTGGTGGCCACGATCGCGAGGGCCGCCGCGCCCAACGCTCCGACGAGGGCCCATGGCCCGTGCTTGGTGATCGCACTCATTGTGACGTCTCGCTCCTGCGACCTGTCCTTGCCGGCAGATCGTCAAGCGTCCTTTTCGCGCAAAACGTCCGAGAGTGCCAGACACCCCGCATGGGGGATCGGCGCGAAATGCATACCGAATTCGTGTTTTGTCAGAGGGCGGATCCGTCACGCCACGACGATGACGCGGTTGGGCAATTCGTCCGCGTCCCCGGGTCCGGCGGGCAGGGCCGTGCGAAGGATCGCCCCCACCTGCTCCACCGCCGTCACGAGGCCGGCTTCCATCTCCCCCCGGCGCAGGGCGGCCAGCAGCCCGTCGATCGCCCCCGACCAGGCCTCGGGGGGCACGCGCGAGGCCACCGCCGTGTCGGCCACGATCTCCGCATGCCCCTCCGCGCAGGCGAGGTAGATCAGGATGCCGGTCCGCCCGCGGGTGCGCCGCAGGCCGCGCGCCGCGAATTCGCGCAACGCCGCCTCGTGGGCCCGTGCCCGGCGGATGGCCCGGGGGACCATCGCGAGGCGCAGGCGCTGTTGGGTCCCGAGGAGCAGCACGACGAGGATCAGGAAGGTCTGGGCCAGCACGATCGCGGCGGCGCTCCAGGGGGTGAACAGGATCAGCGGCCAGGGCAGCGCGATCCCCAGCGCCAGGGCCACCAGCAGGGGCGCCGACCGGTAGAGGCCGGCCCGGCCCGCCACCAGCACGACGATCTCCCCCGCGGTCGCGGTCTCGGCGGCCCGGACGGATTCGGAAATGCGGTCGCGCGCGGCGCGGTCGAGGATCGGACCCGTCTCACCAGTCACCGGACGCCCCTCCCCCACCGGACGACCCGCCGCCGCCGGAAAAACCGCCGCCACCGCCGAATCCGCCCGAGACCCCGCCGCTCCAGCCCCCCGATGACGGACCCGGGACGAGGATGAAGCCGCCGCCTCCACCACGCCGGCCGCCGCCCCGGTTCATCCGCCAGACCACGAACAGGATGGCGAAGAAGAACAGGACGAAGAGCACCACCTGGACCGGATCGGCCTCGTCGCCCCGCACCTTCGCCCGGCGCTGCCACTCCTCGGCATCGCCGGCCAGGATGGTCAGGATGGCATCGACGCCGGCCCCGATGCCGCCGCCGAAATCCCCCTCCTTGAAGCGCGGCGCGATCGCCGTGGTGATGATGACTTTGGACAGCGCGTCGGTGAGTGCGCCCTCGAGGCCGTAGCCGACCTCGATCCGCACCTTGCGGTCGATGGGCGCCACCAGCAGCAGCACGCCGTTGTTGGTCTTGGCCTGGCCGATCGCCCAGTGGCGGAAGAGACGGTTGGCGTAATCCTCCACCGTCAGGCCCTGGAGGTTCGCCACCGTGGCCACCACCACCTGATCGGAAGACTTGTCCGCGTGGGCCTTGAGCTTGGCGTCGATCGCCGCCTCTTCCTCCGGCTTGAGGATGCCGGCCGCGTCCACGACGCGACCGCTGAGGGCGGGAAAGGTCGGCTCGGCCGCCCGCGCCAGGCCCGCATTCAGACCCAGGACCAGGACGGCGAGCAGGAGAAGCGCGGGGTGCAGGCGGGCCGCTGGCATCGGGCGGTGGAGCCTAGAACTTCACGTTCGGCGGGCGCTCGGAATTCGGCGTCGCCGTGAAGGTCTCCATCGGCTTGGCCTCGGGGTAGAACCATGCGGCGATCCAGCGGCCGGGAATCGTCCGGACCTCGGTGTTGTAGGACTGGACCGCGCCGATATAGTCGCGCCGCGCCACCGCGATACGGTTCTCGGTGCCCTCGAGCTGCGATTGCAGGGCGAGGAAGTTCTGGTTCGACTTGAGGTCGGGGTAGCGCTCCACGCTCACGAGCAGGCGGCCGAGCGCCCCCGAGAGCTGGTTCTGCGCGTCCTGGAATTCCTTGAACTTCTGCGGGTCGTTCACCGTCGAGGCGTCGACCTTCACGCTGGAGGCCTTGGCCCGTGCCTCGGTGACGCCGACCAGAACGTCCT
>JAKONB010000423.1 GCA_022702195.1 Beijerinckiaceae bacterium
CCGAGATGCACATGGTGCTGGTCGACAACGGCCGCTCCGAGCGCCTCGGCATGGAGGAGTTCTGGACCTCGCTCAAATGCATCCGCTGCGGCGCCTGCATGAACACCTGCCCGGTCTACCGGCGCTCGGGCGGCCTCTCCTACGGCGCCACCTATTCGGGGCCGATCGGGCTGATCATCGACCCGACCTTCAACAAGCGGAAATACTCAACCCTGCCGTTCTCCTCGACCATGAACGGCTCCTGCACCAATGTCTGCCCAGTCAAGATCAACATCCACGAGCAGATTTTTGCGTGGCGGAAAGTCCTCGCCGAGGAACACCAGATCCCGCTCCTGAAGCAGGGGATGATGAAGGCGGCGGGGCAGGTGCTCAGCCGGCCGGCCACCTACCGCGCCGCCATCGGGGCCGCCGATTCCGCCCTCAAGGTGCTGCCGCGCTTTGCCGTCTACAACCCGCTCAACACCTGGGGCAAAGGCCGCGAGATGCCCGAGAGCCCGCGCCAGACCTTCCACGCCTGGTACAAGCAGAACCGCATGAACAAGGGGGGCGCCAAGTGAGCGCGCGGCAAGCCTCCTCCGCCCGTGAAGACACCCTCGCCCGCATCCGCGCCAACCGGCCCCCCGGCGAACACGCCTTGCCGGAGGTACCGTTGTTCGCGCCCCTGGTCGGCGACGACCGCGTGGCCGAGTTCGGCGAGCGCCTGAAACGCATGGGCGGCCGGATCGAGACCGCCCATGCCGGCCAGGACGTCTTCGCGGCTGTGCGCGAGCGCCTCGACGGCGCCAAGGTCATCGCGTCGGCGGTGCCCGAATATGTCGGCAACCGCGACCTCGCCCAGGTGGCCCGCCCCCAGGATCTCGCCGATGTCGACCTCGCCATCGTCCGCGCGGTGTTCGGCGTGGCCGAGACCGGCTCGGTCCTGTTCACCCAGGACGAGTTGCGGGTGAACGCGGTGGCCTATCTCGCCCAGCACCTGGTGGTGCTGCTCGATCCCGCCGACATCCTGGTCAACATCCAGGCGGCCTATCGCCGGCCGGATTTCAGTCGCGCGGCCTACGCCGTGCTGCATACCGGGCCGTCGGCCACCGCCGATATCGAGGGCGTTCTGATCCACGGGGCGCAGGGCGTGCGCTCGCTCACCGTGATCCTGACGCCACGCGGGGCGGCCAAGATGTGAGAAGCGGTTTTCCGCCGGGAACCCGGCCTCGGGCGCGCTCCTTGCTTGGGAGCGACGACCCCGACGCCCAGGAGCTTCGATGCGCTACACCCTCGGCTGCAACCTCTCGTACAACATCCTCTCGGACACGACCTTCATCTTCAACTTCGAGGTGGCGCGCCTGAAGAGCGTGGAGATCCTCAGCGAGACGCTGACGCTCAATCCCGACCTCAAGCGCGAGATCTACGTCACCCCCGATCTCCAGAACCGCTATCTCGGCGTGAACGTGCCCCCCGGGCAATTCGCGCTGGAATACGCCGCCGAGGTGGAGCTCACCGTCCACCGGGCCGATCCGGCGACGATCAACGAGACGCCGATCGCGCAGTTGCCGCTCGACATCCTGCCGTTCCTGCTGCCGAGCCGCTTCGTCTCCTCCGACCGGCTGACCCCCTTCGCCCAGGCGGAGTTCGGCGCCCTGCCGAAGGGCCACCAGCGCGTCAACGCGATCTGCAACTGGATCCACGACCACATCACCTACCAGCCCGGCACCAGCGACGGCGAGACCACCGCCGACGAGAGCCTGCTGAAGCGCGCCGGCGTCTGCCGCGACTTCGCGCATATCGGCACCGCCTTCTGCCGGGCGCTGGGCATCCCCGCGCGCTTCGTGAGCTGCTACGCCCATGGGCTCGTGCCGAGCGACTTCCACGCGGTGTTCGAGGCCTATCTCGACGGACGCTGGTGGCTGTTCGACGCCACGCGGCAGGCAGATCTCGACGGGCTGGTGCGCATCGGCGTCGGCCGGGACGCGGCCGAGATCGCGTTCTCAACGCCCTACGGCAACATGCAGCCGGTCAACCAGCAGATCCGCATCGTCCGCTCCGATGGGCTCGGCAGCCCGCCCCAGCGCACCGTCGACGCGATCTCCACGGAGCTGCCGGCGCCCCATGCGGGGGCCGCCTGACCGGATCCCGTGATCGCGGGATCGCCGGATCCAGGGCGCCGCTTCCCTTGGCGGTGGCGTCTCGCGTAACCTCGCGCGCAGCGGCGGGGAGGGGAGGGACGCGATGAGCTACCGTCACGCAGTCGGCACGCGGACCCATGTCTTCGCCGACCTGCCCACCCTGATGGCGAAGGCGACGCCGGTCCGGTCCGGCGACCGCCTCGCCGGCATCGCCGCCGAATCGGCGGAGGAGGAGATGGCGGCGCGCTGGTGCCTCGCCGACATCCCCTTGCGGGAGATCCTGGCCAAGCCCCTGATCCCCTACGAGGACGACGACGTCACGCGTCTCATCCTCGACCGTCACGATAGCCGAGCCTTCGCCGCGATCGCGCATCTGACGGTCGGCGATTTTCGCGAGTTCCTGCTGAGCGCCGCCTCCGAGACCCTGGCGCGGATCGCCCCCGGGATCACGCCGGAGATCGCCGCCGCCGTCTCCAAGCTCATGCGCAATCAGGACTTGATCCTGGTGGCCCGCAAATGCCGGGTGGTGACGCGGTTCCGCAACACGATCGGCCTGCCGGGGCGCCTCGCCGTGCGGCTCCAGCCAAACCACCCCACCGACGATGCCGCCGGGATCACCGCCTCGATCCTCGACGGCCTGTCCTATGGCTGCGGCGACGCGGTGATCGGGCTCAACCCGGCCTCGGATTCCGTCTCGACCCTCGGCAGCCTGCTCCACCTGTTCGACGACCTGATCCGCCGCCTCGAGATCCCGACGCAGGGCTGCATCCTCACCCACGTCACCACCACACTGGAGGCGATGAATCGCGGTCTGCCGGTGGACCTCGTGTTTCAATCGATTGCCGGCACGCAGGGCGCCAATGCCAGTTTCGGGGTGACGCTGCCGATCCTCAAGGAGGCGCACGAGGCGGCGCTCGCCCTCAAGCGCGGAACGGTGGGCGACGACGTGATGTATTTCGAGACCGGCCAGGGCTCGGCCCTCTCGGCCGGCCAGCATCACGGCATCGACCAGCAGACCCTGGAGGCGCGGGCCTACGCGGTGGCGCGGGCGTTCCGGCCGCTCCTCGTCAACACCGTGGTGGGCTTCATCGGGCCGGAATATCTCTACGACGGCAAGGAGATCATCCGGGCGGGGCTGGAGGACCATTTCTGCGGCAAGCTGATGGGCGTGCCGCTGGGGGTCGACGTCTGCTACACCAACCACGCCGAGGCCGACCAGAACGACATGGACACGCTGCTCACCCTGCTCGGCGCGGCGGGCTGCAACTTCATCATGGGCGTCCCCGGCGCCGACGACGTGATGCTGAACTACCAATCCACTTCGTTCCACGATTCGCTCTACCTGCGCGAGGTGCTCGGCCTGAAGCGCGCCCCGGAATTCGAGGCGTGGCTGGAGCGGATCGGCCTCGCCGACGCGGATGGCGCCCTGCTGCCCGGCGGTCCGAACCAGCGCCTCGTCGCGGCCATGCCCGGCCTGTCGGACGCGGGTCTGGCCGCATGAGCGAGGATCCCTGGGCGAGGCTCGCCCGCCTCACCCCCGCGCGGATCGGGCTCGGCCGGGCCGGGGCCGGGCTCCCCACCCGCGAGGTGCTGCGCTTCGGTCTCGCCCATGCGCAGGCCCGCGACGCCGTGCACACCCCCCTGGACGAGGCGGCCGTCACCGCCGGCATCGCGGCCCTGGGCTTCGAGACCTTGAGCGTTTCGTCCGCCGCCCCGGACCGGGCCACCTATCTGCGCCGGCCCGATCTCGGCCGCGCCCTCACCGAGGAGGCGCGGGCCGCGCTCACCGCCGCGCCCCGCGAGTCCGTGGACCTCGCCCTGGTGGTCGCCGACGGTCTGTCGGCGCGGGCCATCCACGAGGGGGCGGCCGCCTTCCTGGCGGCGTTCCAGCCGCATCTCGCGCGGGCCGGCTGGCGCGTCGCCCCGGTGGTGGTGGCACGCCAAGCCCGGGTCGCCCTCGGCGACGGGATCGGCGCCGCCCTGAAGGCCCGCGCCGTGGTGGTGGCGATCGGCGAGCGGCCCGGCCTGTCGTCGCCCGACAGCCTCGGCCTGTATCTCACCTTCGCGCCCCGCATCGGCCGTTCGGATGCCGAGCGCAACTGCATCTCCAATGTCCGCCCCGCCGGCCTCTCGCACGAAGCGGCGGCCCACCGCCTCGACTGGCTGCTCAACCAGGCGCTCGTTCTCGGCCTCTCGGGGGTCGGATTGAAGGACGGAAGCGGCCCCGCGCTCGCCGCGTCCCCGGCGCGGGCCGCCCTCGAGGATCTCGGAAGATCCGACCCCTGAACGCCTTTGCGAAGCGGCGGCGGCGATCCCATATCAGAGATCTCGATCGGCCCCCTAAAGCGTGGCTGTGGCGGGGTCGCAACACCGCGAAACCATCCCGACTTTGCCTTGGGAGGCGCCTTCATCCGCCGCGATCCCGCCATAAACCGGGACCACCTCAGCAAGCGCGGTAAACGATAGTCCCCCCAACGCTTTACCGCCGGGTTCCGAGCAGTTCCAGATCGGCAGACCGACTCCGCGACACGTCGCGGCGTATCGGCTGTCCGCAGCTTGGCCGGATCTCGCATCGCGTAACGGGTCGGGGGTTCGAGAGACAGTTATGGACGCGCGCATCACCGACAAGTCGAAGCTCCCGAGCCGTCACGTCACGGAGGGGCCGGA
>JAKONB010000443.1 GCA_022702195.1 Beijerinckiaceae bacterium
TGCTCGAGGTCAACCTGTTCGACTTCTCGGGGGACCTCTACGGCCAGGCCATCCAAGTGGAGTTCGTGGCCTGGATCCGCGGCGAAGAGCGGTTCGACGGGGCCGAGGCTCTGGTGGCGCGGATGCATGTGGATGCCGCCGAGGCGCGGGCGCACATCGCCGGGGACCGGACGCCGTCGATGCTCGGATAGGGCCTGATTGCCCGAACAACCCGGCGGACCGAAGGACCCCGCCGGACCCTCGTCGTCCGGCCGTTCAGAGCTTGGCGGCGGCGAGGCGGGCGGCGGCTTCCCGCAAGGCGGCCCGGTCGGTGCTGCCGCTGAGCGCGTAGGCCGTGCGGTCCACGCTCCAATAGGCGGTCTCGCCGTCATCCGGGCTCGTCACCTTGCCGGGCTCGGCCGCCTTCTCGCTCCGCCGCGTGGCGAAGAGCGAGACCTCGCCCAGCGCGCCGGCATCGATCACCATCTCGACCCCGGCGCCGTTGCGGGCGGGGACGACCTGGACGTCGCGCACCGTCCAGTCCGCCGGGAGGGTCGGCAGCGCGATCCCGGTGGCCGCCGCGATGCCGGTGCGATCGTAGGTCGCCGTCCGCTGCGAGGCGAGGCGGGCGCGGATCTGGGCGGCCTCGCGGGCATTGCGGGCATCGGCGATCAGGGTCGGGTCCACCGGCGAGGCGAAGGTGTCGGGCACGCCCAGCGAGCCCGGATCGGAATGGGCGAGCCAGCCGGCGCCGACCAGCAGGGCGATGACGGCGGCGCGGCGCAGGCGGTCACCGACCCGGCGCCAGGCGAGGGACCGGTCGAGGCGGCGCGCGGCGGCGCGGTTGCGCTCCGGGCCGGGGCCGGGATGCTCCGAGAAGGCCTCCCGCAGGGCGTCGCGGTTGTGCAGGGCGGCCATCACCTCGGCGGCGATCTCGGGGTTGCGGGCGAGATGCGCCTCCACGTCGAGGCGGCGCAGGCCGTCGAGCTGTCCGTCCACGAAGGCGGTGAGGTCGTTGTCGCTGATCGGGTCGATCATCGCTGTCGGTTCCATTCTCGGATTGGCCGCCCGGTGCGTCGGTGATCATGTCCGATGCTGGCTCGGGCATGCAATCCGAAGGGTGCGGCGAACCCTCGGCGATCGTCTGGTCTCTCAGATGCGGGCGGCGATCCGCCCGGGCGGGCCATCCTCCGGATCGGGTTCGCCCGAACCGCGTTCGCGGGCGCTGGCCGGCGGTACGAGCCGGAGCCTCGGGCGCTCGGCGGGGCGCTGGCGCCCGCCCTCGCCCGCCTCGCCGTCCTCGAAGGCCCGCAGGGCGGCCCGGCCACGGCCGAGGCGCGACATCAGGGTGCCGATGGGAATGCCCAGGACGGCGGCCGCGTCGGCATAGGCCATGCCCTCGAGGGTCACGAGGTGGAGGGCGGCGCGCTGCTCCTCCGGCAGGGTGAGGAAGGCGCGGCGGATCTGGGCGAGCCGGACCTGCGCCTCCTGGGCCGGCGGCGCGATCTCTTCGCTCATCTGCACGAGCACGTCGGCATGGCGGGATTCCACCCGCTTGCGGCGCTGCTCGTCGATGAAGACGTTGTGCAGCACCGTCATCATCCAGGTGCGCAGATTGGTGTTCGGCCGCGCGGCCTGGCCCGATTCGAGGGCGCGGACCAGGGTATCGTGCACGAGGTCGTCGGCCCGCAGCGCGTCGCGGGTCAGGGCGCGCGCGTAGCGCCGCAGGGGGACGAGAAGGTCGACGATGGCCGTGTGGCCACCTCTGTTCGGTTCTGCCGTCATACGGGGTGAACGTGTGAGGGCGGGGAATTAATCCGGCGGCTCCGACGATTTCCGGATGGGAGGGGCCGAGCGGTGAGGGGCCTCCCCGCAAGGGGGAGAGAGAAAGCGCCTTCTTCTCAAAGGTTTGGTGCAGAACGGCGAGGCCCGGATCCGCTCGCCCGCGCAGGGGCGTGAGGCCAACGCCCCTCGCCGACGATGGCCCGCCGCTACTGGTACGTCGCCTGCAGGTCGAGGGTGCAGGTGCGGCCGATGCCCTCGTAATTCTCGGACAGCCAGGTCTGGGCGGCGATCCGGCCCTTGTCGCGCAGGTTCTGGAACACCCGCCAGCGCGCATCGAGGCGCGAGGAGGCCTGGTAATCGTCGAGCGCCCCGGTGCCGTCGATGCGGTGGACGTAGAGCGGCTTGTAATCGCCCTGACCCAGCACCCCCTCGGCGATGAGGTTGTCGAGGAAGTCGATCGCCCGCAATTCGCGCATCAAGTTGGCGTTGAAGGTGATCTCGTTGAGCCGGTCCTGGATCTCCTGGGGCGAGCGCGGGGTCTCGCGCCGCTCCACCGGGTTGATCTGGACGAGCACGATGTCGCGGGTATGGGCGCCCCGGTGCAGCGGGTAGAGCGGCGGGTTCCCGAGATAGCCGCCGTCCCAGTGCGGCACCCCGTCGATCTCCACCGCCTGGAACACCGTCGGCAGGCAGGCGGAGGCCATCAGGTGATCGACCTCCAGGATCTCACGCTCGAACAAGGCGAGCTTGCCGGTCCAGACATTGGTGGCCGACACGTAGATCGCCGCCGTCTCGGCCTTGCGCAGCCGCTCGAAATTCACCTGGGCCGCCAGCGCCTTGCGCAGGGGATTGAAGTTCAGCGGATTGGCCAGGTACGGGCTGCCGTTGAGCGCCCGGTTCCAGAAGGCCAGGACCGGGTTGTCCTTCCACAGGTCGAACAGGCCGCTGAAGACCTTGCGCTGCGCCGGCCAGAAATCGCCGTCGAGGCTCACCTCCCGCCAGAACGTTTCCAGGGCGCGGCGCGCGCCATCCGGCCCGTCCTCGAGCCAGCCATCCACCATGACGACACCGTTCATCGCCCCAGCGCTGGCGCCGGTGATCGCCTCGAAGCCGAGCCGCCCGTCCTCGATCAGCGCATCGAGCACGCCCCAGGTGAAGGCGCCGTGCGCTCCCCCGCCCTGAAGCGCCAGCGACACGGTCTTCTCGGCCTTCGGGCCGGCCATGATCCGGGTGGTCAGCGCGGGGGCGAGGGGAAGCAGGGCCTCGGGGTGGAGGCCGTTCTGCGCGTCGGGATCGCGGATCTCGGAATCGGCCCCCTCGGAGTCGGGGGCGAGAGCTTGTGAATCGGACATCGTCGTCTCCGGATCGTTCATGGTGCAGTGCAATATAGCGTTGGTTGCCGGGTCAACAGGGTGGGCGGCGAGGGGGTTCCCTGTCCTGCGCGCAGCCCTGGCGGCCATCCGGACCGGCAAAACTCGACATCCCGTCCCGGATGCGACATGGGATAGGCAGCCTAGATCAGCCGTGACGCGACGCGGACTTGAACAGCCTTCGCCGTCATCTCAGGTAAACGCTTGCGGGCGTAGGGGATGACGACGGTCCGTTCCCCGGAGCGCACGAATCAACGATGGACACCATGGACGCGACCCTCGCCAATCCGCTCGCAGGCACCGGCCCCGAGATCGCCGGTCCCGCGCCACGTCACCGCACGGTCGGCGTCACGGTCGGCTCGGGCGAGGGCGCCGTGATGGTGGGCGGCGGCGCGCCGATCGTGGTGCAGTCGATGACCAACACCGACACCGCCGATATCGACGGCACGGTGGCGCAGGTGGCCCAGCTGGCCCGGGCCGGCTCGGAGCTCGTGCGCATCACGGTGGATCGCGACGAGGCCGCGGCGGCGGTGCCGAAGATCCGCGACCGCCTGGCCCGCATCGGCGTGCACGTGCCGCTGGTGGGCGATTTCCACTATATCGGCCACAAGCTCCTGTCCGACCATCCGGCCTGCGCCGAGGCGCTGGCCAAGTACCGGATCAATCCGGGCAATGTCGGCTTCAAGGAGAAGAAGG
>JAKONB010000468.1 GCA_022702195.1 Beijerinckiaceae bacterium
CCGCCGAACTGCCTTTTTCGTAATCCAGGAGAGAACCCATGGCCCGCGTCAAGCGCGGCGTGACCAGTCACGCGAAGCACAAGAAAGTCCTCAAGGCCGCCCGTGGTTATTACGGTCGCCGCAAGAACACGATCCGGATCGCCAAGCAGGCGGTCGAGAAGGGCATGCAGTATGCCTACCGCGATCGTAAGAACAAGAAGCGCACGTTCCGCGCCCTCTGGATCCAGCGCCTCAACGCCGCTGTCCGCGAGCACGGCCTGACCTACTCGCGCTTCATCGACGGTCTGACGAAGTCGGGCATCGCGGTGGACCGCAAGGCCCTGTCCGATCTCGCCATTCACGAGCCGGCCTCCTTCGCCGCCGTGGTCGAGAAGGCCAAGGCCTCCCTCCCGGCCGCCAAGGCCGCCTGAGGCGCACGTCCACGGTCTTCCCCGTGGTGAAAGGCGCGGCTCCGTCGGGGGCCGCGCCTTCTCTGTTTCGGCGGGCCGTCCCAGGTTTTTCACGAGGCCGCGCGGCTTTCCCGCCCCGGGGTGCTTGCCTTGTGACGGGCGAACCGCAAAACCCTCGCCATACCGCGCCGGCCTTTCGGGGTCGGCCGTATCGCAGCCGGTGAGTTGAACCGATGACCGATCTCGATACCCTCGAAGGCGACCTGCTGCGTCAGGTCTCGGAGGCCGCGGACGAGGTGGCCCTGGATGCCGTGCGCGTCGCGGCCCTCGGCAAGAAGGGCAGCGTCTCCGAACTGCTGAAGACCCTGGGCGCGATGACGCCCGACGCGCGCAAGGAGCGCGGCCCTCTCATCAATGGTCTGCGCGACCGGGTCCAGGGGGCCATCGGCAGCCGGCGCGAGGCCCTGGCCGAGGCGGCGCTCACCGCCCGTCTGGCGGCGGAGCGCATCGACGTCACCCTGCCGGTGCGCGAGGCGCCCGAGACGCGCGGGCGCATCCATCCGATCAGCCAGGTCATGGACGAGATCATCGCGATCTTCGCCGATATGGGCTTCGCGGTGGCCGAGGGACCGGATATCGAGACCGACGATTACAACTTCACAGCGCTCAACTTCCCGCCCGGCCATCCGGCGCGCGAGATGCACGACACCTTCTTCCTGGCGCCGGACCGCAACGGTCAGCGCAAGGTGCTGCGCACCCACACTTCGCCGGTGCAGATCCGCACGATGCGGGCGCAGGAGCCGCCGATCCGCGTCATTTGCCCAGGCCGCACCTACCGCCACGATTCGGACCAGACCCACACCCCGATGTTCCATCAGGTGGAAGGGCTGGTGATCGACAAATCCGCCTCCATCGCCAACCTGAAATGGGTGCTGGAGGAGTTCTGCCGCACCTTCTTCGAGGTCGAGGCGGTGAAGATGCGCCTGCGCCCCTCGTTCTTCCCCTTCACCGAGCCGTCAGCCGAGGTCGACATCCAGTGCTCGCGAAAAGGCGGCGAGATCCGCTTCGGCGAGGGCACCGACTGGCTCGAGATCCTCGGCTGCGGCATGGTTCACCCGAACGTCCTGCGCAATTGCGGACTGGATTCCGACAGCGTCCAGGGCTTCGCCTTCGGCATGGGCATCGACCGCCTCGCCATGCTGAAATACGGGATGCCGGATCTGCGCCCGTTCTTCGAGGGGGACGTGCGCTGGCTCGACGATTACGGCTTCCGGCCGCTGGACATCCCGAGCCTGGTGGCCGGGCTGACGGGGTGACGGATATGGGGCGATCAGTGACCGATCAGGAAATCACCAATCTCGTATCGTCGATTCTCCGAGAGCATGTCCCGGACGCCGGGTTTCGTGGTGCCGAAGCGATTTCGGGGGTCGATTTCGATGGTGATCCGATCATGCGGGTCACCGCTCACTACGATCGGCGACCTTCAAGTACGCCTGATCCTCTCCTCAATTCCGTGCATGTTTTGAGGTCGGCTTTGATCGATAAAGGCGAGGACCGTTTTATTCTTTTGGCCAACGATGTTGTCGCAGAGCGACAGAGCCAAGGCGATATCGACTGAACCATGGCTTCCATGATCGATCTGATGTTGGATCACGCGGAAGCTCTGGTCGAACAGAATCGGCGAAGCTCTGCGGCGAAGAGGCGGGCCATCAGTTCCGCGTATTATGCGCGAATGTTGGCCGATGATGCGCCGCCACGCCCCAATCTTTTCGCTCGGGCCACGGCGAAGGAACACATTGCGCGAGCACGCAGCCTCGTTTCGCGTCTGAAAAATTTGAACGACAAAGACCGGCAAACCCTGGCTATCCACCTTCTGTTCCAGGCGAGAAAAACATGAAATTCACCCTCTCCTGGCTCAAGGAACACCTCGATGCCGAGGCCTCCCTTGAGACGATCGCCGAGACGCTGACGCGGATCGGCCTCGAGGTCGAAGGCATCGAGGACAAGGCGGCCAGCCTCAAGCCCTACGTGGTCGCCCATGTGCTCTCGGCCGAGCAGCACCCGAATGCCCACCGCCTGCGCGTCTGCACGGTGGATGCGGGCGACGGCCAGCCGCTCCAGGTGGTCTGCGGCGCGCCGAACGCGCGGGCCGGCATGAAGACGGTCTTCGCCCCCCCTGGGACCTACGTGCCCGGCAAGAACATCACCCTGTCGGTGGGCAACATCCGTGGCGTCGAGAGCCGGGGCATGTTGTGTTCGGGGGCCGAACTCGGGCTCGGCGAGGAATCGGACGGCATCCTCGACCTACCGGCGGAGGCCCCCACCGGGCAGCCCTACGCCCTTTATGCCGGCCTCGACGATCCGGTCATCGAGATCAACCTGACGCCGAACCGCGCCGATTGCGCATCGATCCACGGCATCGCCCGCGACCTCGCGGCGACCGGCATCGGCACGCTCAAGCGCGACGCCTTCCCGCCCGTGCGCGGGGAGGGCGCCTGCCCGGTACCGGTAGCGATCGACCTCGGCGAT